>JAGGWO010000230.1 GCA_021157485.1 Sulfurimonas sp.
ATTTTGTACTTTATTTAAAATATTTCTTAAAAGAGGGTTCTCCTTATTTACTGCCAAGCGTAAATCAATATTAAACTTTTTATCTTTAATTTCAAAAGATGGCACTATATTTGTTAAACCATTTTTAGAAATCACTTCATATCCAACACCTAAGTTATTTATAGTTGCATCTACTTTATTAAAAGAAAGTTGCTTAAATGCTTCATTATTATCTTCTACCATCAACAAGTGTATATTAGGATAAAATTCTTCTAAAATTTTCTTCTCTGAAAATGATTTAACTACTGAAAATATTTTTCCATTAAAATCATTCAGATTATTGTATGTTGTATTTTTGTTAGTAAACACGGTATTTACAATTGAAAAATAGCTAGCAGTAAATAGAAAGTCTTTTTCACGCTCTTTTGTTTTTATAATATTTAATACAACATCAATTTTATTTTCTTTTAGTAATTGTAGAAATTCTTCCCAAGTGTACCCTCTAATAAATTCTATTTTTAAATTAATTTTTGATGCCAGCAACTGTATATAATCTATAGAATAACCTGCTGGCTTGCCATCTTTTATAAAATTATATGGGGCACTGTCTAGTGAATTATGTACTTTAAGAATAGGATTAGTTCTTAGGTATTCTCTTTCCTCCTGAGTTAAAATACTATTAAAAAAATTTGTACTTTTTGAATTAACATCTGCAAATAAATTTACTGATAATAATATAAATAATGTAAAATAATAATATAAATATTTCAATCTATTCTCTTGTATCTAAATTTATTTATTCTAGCAAAAGTATGCTTATAAACATAAGCTAAAGCAAACTAATAAAACTTAAATAATTTCTCGGCAGCCGTTTCACAGCCACATCTCCCAAAAGCACTCAATAATCTCTAATATTCACACTAATCAGCTATAATTCCACCAATGAAAAAAGAGATAAACTTTAAAGCACATACTCCTTACGAAGCAGCTGGTGATCAGCCTCAAGCTATCAAAGAATTAAGTGAATCGATACTAAAAGGTAATCGCTACCAAACACTAGAAGGTGTTACAGGTAGTGGTAAAACGTACACTATGGCGAAGGTTATAGAGAATGTTAAGATGCCTACTATCATCATGACTCATAATAAAACTTTAGCTGCTCAACTTTATTCTGAGTTCCGTTCTTTCTTTCCAAAAGCTCATGTTGAGTACTTTGTATCTTACTATGATTATTATCAGCCTGAGGCTTACATTCCTCGTCAAGATTTGTTTATCGAAAAAGATAGTGCTATCAATGATGAGTTAGAGAGAATGCGTCTCTCTTCTACGGCTAATCTACTCTCTTATGATGATGTTATAGTTATCGCCTCTGTTTCTGCTAACTACGGGCTTGGTGATCCAGAGGAGTATCTCAATATGGTTCAAGCCTTGGAAGTTGGTGATGAAATAAATCAGAAAAAACTTCTACTGCGTTTAGTTGAGATGGGGTATGCTCGTAATGATACCTACTTTGACAGTGGACATATACGTGTTAACGGAGAGAGTTTAGATATATATCCACCCTACTTTGAGCAAGAAGCTATTCGTATAGAGTTTTTTGGTGATGAAATTGAAGCTATATATACTTTTGATATTATTGATAATAAGCGTTTAGAAGATCATAAAAAATTTACAATATACGCCTGCTCACAATTTAGTGTATCTCAAGAAAAAATGGCTGTTGCAATTAAACGTATAGAAGAAGAGCTTGATGATAGACTTGCATACTTTACAAATGAGGGGAAGCTTTTAGAACATCAGCGGCTAAAACAGAGAGTTGAATTTGACTTAGAGATGCTTCAAACAACTGGAATGTGTAAGGGAGTTGAGAACTACTCACGTCTGCTTACAAATAAAAAACCGGGAGAAGCTCCTTTTACCCTTTTGGATTATTTTGCAGAACGTAATAAAGATTATTTAGTAATAGTTGATGAGTCTCACGTGTCACTCCCTCAATATCGTGGAATGTATGCAGGAGATAGAGCTAGAAAAGAAGTTTTAGTAGATTATGGTTTTAGACTTCCAAGTGCACTTGACAATCGTCCGCTTAAAGCCGATGAATACATCAACAAAGCACCTCACTATCTTTTTGTTTCAGCAACTCCTGCTGAGTATGAACTTGAAATGTCAAGTGTTACTGCAAAGCAAATAATACGTCCGACAGGTTTACTAGACCCAGTTATAGAAATAAAAACATCAGACAATCAGGTTGAAGATATACATGATGAGATAAAAAAAGTTACTCCCAAAAATGAAAGAATCCTCATAACTGTTCTAACTAAAAAAATGGCAGAGGCACTTACAAAATATCTTGCTGATTTGGGTATAAAAGTTCAGTATATGCACTCTGATATTGATACTATTGAGAGAAATCAAATCATTCGTGCACTGCGTTTAGGTGAGTTTGATGTTCTTATCGGGATTAACTTACTACGTGAGGGTCTTGACCTGCCAGAAGTAAGTTTAGTAGCAATATTAGATGCCGATAAAGAGGGATTTTTAAGAAGTGAAACTGCTCTCATTCAGACTATTGGTCGAGGGGCTAGAAACTCTAACGGGCGTGTAATTCTTTATGCAAATAAAATGACCGGCTCAATGCAAAGAGCAATAGATAAAACAAATGAGAGACGTGAGATTCAAGAGGCTTATAATAAAGAGCATGGGATAACTCCAACAACTACAATTCGTAAACTAGATGAGAACTTAAAACTAGAAGAACATGGTGACCTCTACCAAAAACATAAAAAAATGGATAAAATGCCAGCATCAGAAAGAAAAGCAATTACAAAAGAGCTTATGCTTAAAATGAAGAGCGCTGCAAAAGAGTTAAACTTTGAAGAAGCAGCTCGTCTTCGTGATGAGATTATGAAGATAAAACAACTTTAGGAGATTTAAATATTTATGGAAGATACTTTTAGTAATTTAGCGACTTATGGATACATAGGACTTTTTCTCTACTCACTTGGTGGTGGATTCGTAGCTCTTGTTGGAGCTGGTGTTTTATCTTTTATGGGAGAAATGGATTTAACTCTTTCTATAATGATTGCATTTTTTGCAAATGCGATTGGTGATGTTTTACTTTTTTACATGGCAAGGTACCAAAAAAGTATGATGATGGAAGGACTACGTAAACATAGAAGAAAACTTGCTCTCTCTCACGTGATGATGAAAAGATATGGTTCATGGATAATTTTATTTCAAAAGTTTGTATATGGGATCAAAACACTTATACCTATTGCCATCGGTCTTACAAAATATGACTTTAAAAAATTTGCAATTTTAAATGTATTCAG
>JAGGWO010000001.1 GCA_021157485.1 Sulfurimonas sp.
AGTTCAGAGAGCTCCCAAGCATCTTCATAGAGTTTATCTTGAAGAAGGTATCCATTGAGAGAGAGTTCAGGAAAGACTATTAAATCACTCTCATCTTTATGAGCTTGAATAATATCAATAATTTCACCTAAATTAGAACGATTAAGTTTAGGTGAGGTTTGAGCGAGTGTTATTCTCATACTAAGAGCAGATTTCTTCTTTTACTTTGGCAAGTGATGCCATATCTGACACATTAAGTGTTGTAAGTTCTTTAGCAATTCTACGATTAAGTCCTTTAAGAACTGCACCATTACCAAACTCTATTGCCATATCAACACTACCAGCTATTGCTAAAATTGATTGTTTATATTTTACAGGCTTAACAAGTTGATCTTTTAAAAGTGCAACCGCATCAGCTTTTGTAGAGTAAGGCTTAGTTGTAACATTTGATACAACTGGAGCACTAAAACTGTCACTAACCATAGCTTCCATTAACTCAGCTAAAGGCTCTTGTGCAGGAGCTAAAATATCACAGTGAGAAGCAACTGACATATCTAAAAGAAGTGCTCTTTTTGCACCAGCATCTTTAAATGTCTGCTCTAACGAAGATAGGTCAGATTTCATACCAGCAACAACAAGTTGTCCATCTTGGTTATAGTTTGCAGGCCAAACTTTTTTGCCATCCGCTTGTGCATCTGCACAAACTTTTTCAACTGATGCATCATCAAGTCCAACTAAAACCATCATTCCTGCTTCTATTTCATCACAAGCAGCTTGCATGAAAGAACCACGCTTATGAACAAGTTCAACAGCATCAACATAATCTATAGCACCAGATGCACATAGAGCCGAAAACTCACCTAATGAGTGTCCTAAGAAAAGCTCAGCTTTCGTATCTGGACAAGCATCTGTAAAAAGTTTATACGCTATCATTTGAACAAGTAAAATTGCAGGTTGAGTGAAAGCAGTTTGACCTAGTTTTTCATTTTCTTCAAAGATTATCTCTTTAAAGTCAACACCAATTCTTTGTCCAGCTTTGTCAAACATTTCACGTGCTACTTCACTATTATCATAAAAATCTTTACCCATTCCTACTGCTTGAGATCCTTGACCTGAAAAGATCATTGCTATTTTTTTTGACATCTATTCTCCCTCTAAATATAATTTATTTTCTGCTATTTTTTTTCTAAGTGTATTTCTATTTAAACCTAACTTATCAGAAAGCTGAAGTTGTGATTTAAACTTCTTGAGTCCTGCCCTAATCAGTGGCGTTTCATAAAGATATATTAGATTTCTATAATCACTGCTAGTACCCATTTTTGAGTACAAGTAGTTCTCTATAATATCCATCAACTCTACATCATTAACATCTTGTAGTAGATAGTTTATCATAACTTGTCTTCTTAATGAGTTTGAGTTATTACTCAAATCTGGTTTGAAATTTTTAATATTAAATTTTTCATCTCCGCCAAAAAGTGAAGAGGCTTCTAACGCAAATCTTTGAACTAGAAGTTCAACATCTTCTAATCTATCTTTGAGCGGTGGAATATCAAATTTAACACTAAACATATCATCTATATGTTCATTAACAAAAGCTTTTTTTGCAGTTGCGATAACTCGAGTAGAGTTCTCATTAATAGTCTCTGTTAATCTTGTAATATTAGGTGAGTTATCTATGTTTGTAATAATGATTTCATTAGCGCTCTCAAGAGCAATTAGAAGTTCATCAAAACTAGATGCATCTATAATAGATGCACCTGGAAGTATGAAAGAGGCTAAACTTTTTTTACCAACGCCATCTTCTCCCATAATGAGAGCATTTACGCTGAGTGTTTTTAAAAGAGTAGCTGTTTTAAATGCTTCGCTAGAAGCACTAGAAGCAGTTATAAAACTAGTCGCATCCACAGCTGCTGCCGCCACCTGTACCACAACAACCCTCATCGTCTTGCTTGTTTTCAGCAGGAATACCAGTCATAATTTCTTCAGCAGATGCATCTCTAACATTGTTAACAGTAACACTAAACATTAAAGCTTTACCAGCTAATGGGTGGTTAAAGTCAATCTTTACTGTCTCGCCAGCAATCTCTTTAACTGTAACTTGAACAGTCTGTCCATCTTCACCTTGACCATAAAGAGTCATTCCTACTTCTAAATCAATACCAGCGAACTGATCAGCAGGAACTTCTTGAGTTGCTTCTGCATTATATTCACCATAAGCATTTTCAGGTTGAACAAGGATATCACCTTTTTCACCAATAGCCATGTCAACAATTCCACTTTCTAAACCTGGAATAATTTGACCCTTACCAAACATAAATACTAGTGGAGCTCCACCAACATTACTATCTACTACTTTGTCACCATCGCGTACTTCATACTCGATTGATACTATTTGATTTGCTTCAATTGCCATTTAATAACCTTCTAATTTATTTTTTGGGATTTTATCATAATAATCTATAATATGGCTGAAAAAATCAGCCATATAATGATTACTTAATATACTTTTTCGCTTCTTTAGCTTCACTAGATTGTGGATATTTAGCTACTACTGCATTAAAGAATGTTTGAGCATTCTTTTTATCACCAGTTTTATTCATTGCTATTGCTGAATGTAACATCAGTTTAGGCATATAAGATGCGCCTGAATAGAGTGATGCACTCTTTTTAAAATAAGTAATTGCATTAGAGTAATTTTTTCTTCTATAGTTCATCTCACCAAGCATATAGTTTCCATACGCTGGTTTATAATCTTTCTCAACTAAGTACTCATAACTTTCTATAGCCTTTGTGTACCATTTTTTATCAAAATATGCTTTAGCCTGCTTAGCTATTTCAGCATTTGACATTGAAGCCAATTTAGATTTAGCTGGTTTTTTTTTCTTTGATACAGACTTTAACTCTTTTGCTATTAAAGTTTTAAAATTATTTACATCATTCACTAATGAATTAAACTCTTTTTTTGTTACATAGTCTTTGTTGATACTATCTATCAGTAGTGATATTTCACTCATAACAACTTTTACTTTTTCTATATTTTCTGAATTACTGCCAACTACTTCACTGAGTCTTTTTTCATACTCATCACTATTTTCATCTTTAACAGCACTCTCTTCATTTAATCTATTGAGAGTGATTTTATTATTATGTGCTTTTCTACTAAGACTCTCTATTATACTTTGTAAGCCATCTATTCTCTCTCTTAGTGAATCAACTTCATTAGCCTGATTATTACTTTTAACAAATACTTTACGTAGTTTGTCTTTATTATCTAATATTACTTTTTCATTGGAAGTTAGCCCATAAGGCTCAGGATTACTAAGATCGCCAGCACCAAACGCAGAAGGTTCAGCACTGACTAAAAGAAGTGGCACAGCAGTTGTTAATAAAACAACTAAAACACTGCGTTTCATATATTTATACTATTTGTATTATGGTAGTAGTTTAAAATCTACACGACGGTTTTGAGCCCAGCAATCTTTAGTTTTATCACTACATACTGGATTACTCTCACCATAACTTACCATAGCAACACGAGATGCATCAACACCCTCAGCAACTAAAGCTTTTTTCACTGCGTTTGCACGTTTAAGACCTAGTGCGAAGTTATACTCATCACTACCCCACTCATCACAGTTACCTTCAAGTTTTACACTGTAAGCACTTGCCGCTGAATTTGCAACTGTAGCGCCGTTTAAAATTTTATCTTGCATATCAGCATTGATATTGAACTTGTCAAAGTCAAAATATACAGAAGTTAGTTGTTTTTCAATATCAGACATACTTAAAGAGTCTGTTCCTGAACTAATAACACTGCTTTCGCTAGATACTGTTTCAGTCTCCACTGCTTTAACTTCTTGTGCTGCTGGAGCTTCAACTTCTTGAGTCTGAGCATCTACCACAGGGTCTTTTGAACTACATCCACTAAAAACTAAAAGTGTTGCAACAACACCAGAAAGTACTAAACTTTTCATATTTGAATTCCTCAATTTAAATTGAAAATATTATAGCAGAGAAATACTAACAAACTTTATAAATTTCGTTTATTTTTCTCTTTACCAATCCATTGACTGAACTCTTCCATACTTCAACGGAAAAAGATAATTTTTATTATGCTTTAATCTTATAATTCCAATAGAACTTTGAGCCATATAATTTTTAATAAATATGATTGCATCGCCATCTTTTGAAAATCTTGGAAATTCATTTACACCAGTAGCAGTCAATCTTCTAATAAAATCTGTTTTTGTAGATATAAGGTGCAGATTAAAAGTATTTGTACTAAAAGCATTTGAGCTCTCTCTTGCTTTATAGACTATATACTCTCCATGAGCGCTACAAGCCGAGTTGCTTTTACCGTAGTAAATCATCTGTTCTACTTCACTTGAACCTAATCTTTTTGCAAATACATTAGGATAGCCTAGTCTGTTTGATATAAAAACCATTCTATCTTTGCTCATAAACTGTGCGTTTACATCAATACCATTGTATTTAGTCTCTCTGACATATTTTTTACTATCTACTTTGTAGCTATAAACATCTGGTTGCCCATTTTTTGCCATTGTTAGTAGAAGAGTTTTTCCATCATCACTCACATCAGAACATATCATCATACCATCAGAAGAGATTACAGTAGTAACAGTAGCTGTTTTAATATCAACATGTTTAAGTGTAGGCACCTTAGCATCAAGAGCTGTATAGTAAAATGAGTTTTGAGCTCTGCTTGCCCACTTAGGAAAAACATTAAAACCACCATTTATAATAGTGTGCTGATATGTGAGTGTATAGTCTGCAATTACAATCTCACTTTTTTTAGGGGCAATTATACGAGAGAAAATGACTTTTCTTTTCATCCATGCAACTGATGGCTCACCCATAAATTCATTAATATCATAAGCAATAGCATGGGAGACAAACATATAAATATCTTGCCTACCTACTTTATAGTTTTTACTTAAAACAGTTTCATTCTCTTTTAAAAGCTTGATACCAACATTTAATGCACCATTATCATCTTCAAACATTTTATATCTAAGTACATAACTCATATCTTTATTATTAACAATTACATTTGTGTCGTTAAAGTGTGTCTCTCGGTAGTGTCTATCTACATTAAATATAGAAATAACATTCAAATCTGCAACAATTGATTTAAAAAATCTCATCTTAAATGTATTATCATAACTAATAGAAGAGTCTTCTACTGCGATAGATGGAAGTGAATCAACTCTTTTAATAACTTCGATTGTTGCATCCTCTGCGTATGAGAGGCTCCATAACATTAATAACGATAAAAATAGTTTCAATTTTATTCCTTTGATTTTAATATAACTTTTGTACTAAATGATTTATTTTGTGGATTTATTGGAAATACCACACTTTTAAGTCTATCTTTTATTTTATCTACTTCTGCGTTTAGGGCATCATTTGCTGAATAGTTTAGAATTCTAAAATCCATAACTTTACCTATTGAATTAAGCTCAATATATGCCATAACACTATATCCCTCAGAATTTGGAGGAACATTGAAATATCTGTAAACTAAAGCCTGAATTTTAGCCAAATATTCATTAACCTCATTTGCTGTAGAACTCGGAGAGTTTTCTTCATTTAGCTTACTATTATCTAATTCATTAAATTTTTCAGAGATAGATTCAACACTATTTGCTTGAGTTGTTTTAATCTTTTTTTGAATATCTTTAATTCGTTTTGAGTCTTTAGGTTGAATTTTTTTCTTCTGGATTTTTTTTGTCCATACATCACTAAAAAGATCATTTACATCTACATCTTGAGGCATTTCAGAAACTGAACTTTCAACAGGGGTTGGCTGTAGACTTTTTTTAGCTGATTTACTACTTTTGGGCTGAATATCCATAGATATAGATATATAATTATCTTTTTCTAATGCGTATTCATTTATGTTTGAAGAGCTTATCATCATGTATATAAAAATAGCTAAAAAAAATGTAAAGAGAGAGAGTGATATAAAACCACTAATGTAAAATAGAGGGTTATTTCTAGCCATTTGTAGCTAATGAAACCTCAGTAAATCCTGCTTGCTTTACAGCAGCAAGTACTGACATGACAATCCCGTAATCTAAACTTTTATCTGCACTGATTAATACTGTAGCTTTAATATCAAAACTATTAGATTTTTTATAAAAGTTTTCTACAAAGTTATTTATCAAATATGTTTCTTTGTTAACTTTGAGAGTTAAATCTTTATCAATTGTGATATGAACAGGTGGTATTTTAGAGAGTTGTTGTGTTACTGAGCCTTGTGGAAGTTTTATATTTTCTTCATATATGATATTTGGAGCTATTACCATTAAAATAG
>JAGGWO010000040.1 GCA_021157485.1 Sulfurimonas sp.
ATGGCACTTATAGATGATATTAAAGAAGTAGTAGTTGAGCAATTAAGCGTAAACGCAGATGAAGTAAAAGATGATGCAAAGTTTGTTGAAGATTTAGGTGCAGATAGCCTTGACGTTGTTGAATTAGTAATGGCTTTAGAAGAGAAATTTGATATTGAAATTCCTGATGATGAAGCAGAGAAGATTGCTACTGTTGCTGACGTAGTTGCATACGTAGAAAGCAAATAAGTTTTAAATAAACAATTTTTTACTGGGGCTTTGCCTCGGTAATGATTACTTTTAATAGTGACCTAAGTCAAGATTATTTTTAAAAGTATTTTATAAATTATATGGAGAATATTAAATGAGAAGAGTAGTAGTAACTGGTCTAGGTATGATAAATTCAGTTGGTAACGATAAAGAAACATCTTTCAAAGCTATCTGTGATGGAGAGTGTGGAATAGATACAATCTCAATTTTTGATCCTGAAAACTTCAGTGTTAAAATCGCTGGTGAAGTGAGAGATTTTGATCCTGCTACTGTAATGGCTCCAAAAGAAGTTAAAAAAGCTGACAGATTTATTCACTTAGGTCTTAAAGCTGCTCAAGAAGCAATGGCTGATGCTAATCTTCCTGAAGATACAGATATGGAAAGATTTGGAATCAGTGCCGGATCTGGAATCGGTGGTCTTCCTTCAATTGAGAAAAACTCTATAATTTTACATGAACGCGGTCCTAGAAGAATCTCTCCATTCTTCATTCCTGGAGCTCTTGTAAATATGCTTGGTGGATTTGTTTCAATCCAACATGGTACAAAAGGTCCAAATCTTTCAAGTGTAACTGCGTGTGCAGCGGGAACTCATGCTATCAGTGAAGCATGTAAGACTATTATGTGTAATGGTGCTGAGAAGATGCTTGTTGTATCAGCTGAGTCTGCGATTACTGGTGTTGGAATTGGTGGCTTTGCTGCTATGAAAGCACTTTCAACAAGAAATGATGATCCAAAAACTTCATCTCGTCCATTTGATGCAGATCGTGATGGTTTTGTAATGGGAGAGGGTGCAGCAGCACTTGTTTTAGAAGAGTATGAATCTGCAGTTGCTCGTGGTGCAAATATCTATGGTGAGATTATCGGTTTTGGTGAAAGTGGTGATGCAAACCATATTACTACACCATCTCTTGATGGTCCAGCTCGTGCAATGAAAGCTGCATATCAAATGGCAGGTGAGCCTAAGATTGATTATGTAAATGCACATGGTACATCTACACCGGTTAATGATAAAAATGAGACATTAGCTGTTAAAGATTTACTAGGTGGGAAAGAGAACTGTCCTCCAATGAGTTCAATCAAAGGTCAAATTGGTCACTGTCTTGGAGCTGCAGGTGGAATAGAAGCTGTAACATGTCTTATGGCTATGAGAGATTCAATTATTCCTCCAACAATTAACTATACAACTCCAGATGAGAATTGTGATTTAGACTATGTTACTGAAGGTGCAAGAAAAGCTGATTTAAACATTTGTATGAGTAACTCATTTGGTTTTGGTGGAACTAACGGCGTTCTAATTTTCAAAAAAATCTAGTTGATAAGGATTTAATTTGGCTACATATTTAGACTTTGAATATAAAATTAAATTTATTCAAGAAGATATCATTTCTGCACGCGTTCGTCATGATGAAGGTGCTGTAGAAGAGTTAACTAAAAATCTTGGTAAAGAAGTAGAAAAGATTTATAAGAATCTTTCAGATTTTCAAAAACTTCAACTAGCTCGTCATCTTGATCGTCCATACGCTCTTGATTATATTAACTTAATTATGAGAGATAAGTACGAAATTCATGGAGATAGACACTTCCGTGATGATGCTGCTATTCTTTGTTATATGGGATATATCGGTGATGAAAAAGTTATGGTCATCGGTGAACAAAAAGGCCGTGGTACTAAAAACAAACTAAAGCGTAACTTTGGTATGCCTCACCCAGAGGGTTATAGAAAAGCTTTACGTGCTGCTAAAATGGCAGAGAAGTTTGGTATTCCAGTCCTTATGCTAGTAGACACACCGGGCGCCTATCCTGGTCTAGGTGCTGAAGAGAGAAACCAGAGTGAAGCAATTGCTAGAAATCTTTTAGAGTTGGCTGAACTTAAAACACCAACTGTATCTATCGTTATCGGTGAAGGTGGTTCTGGTGGAGCATTAGCGATTGGTGTTGCTGACAAGTTTGCTATGATGAGATACTCTGTATTTAGTGTAATTTCACCAGAGGGTTGTTCAGCAATCTTATGGAATGATCCTAAAAAAGCTGAAGCTGCAACGAATGCTATGAAAATTACTAGTGGTGATTTATTAGAGTTAGATTTAATCGACGATGTTATTGATGAACCACTTATTGGAGCTCATCGTGACAGAGATGGCGCTGCTTCTGCAATATCTGATTACTTCTTGGGTGAATTAGCAAAACTTCGTTCTATGAGCGAAGATGAAAGAATGGAAGCTAGATATAATAAGCTAGTAAAACCAGGCGCTTTTAAAGAGTAAGTTCTAGGAACTTACTTCTATCTCTTCTTCAACTTTTAAAAGAGGGTCTATCTTAGGTCTTTTTAGCCTTTTAGCCTCTTTAGAAAACTTTATTAAATCCTCAACATTATTAAGACTCTCAGTACAATTTTCTAAAGATAATAAAAACAGACCATAGGTTGTTAGAACATCACTCATTGCTCTGTGATGAGTTGCGTTTGGATTTAAATTAAATGTATCATTTAAATATGAAAGAGCATATCTATATGAAACAACAGTTCTCTCTGCAAGGGCTAGTGAGCATAGACTTCTGTTTAAAAGAGGCTCTAGTCCAATCTTTTGCATACTAAGAGATATAAACCTATAATCAAATTTTACATCATGCGCAATAAGGATAGAGTCTCCTAAAAAAAGTTTAAACTCCATCATAATAGTTTTTAGGTCAGGTGCATCTTGTGTATCTTTAGCGAAGATGCCAGTAATATCGGATATGTGAGGATTTATCTCTTTTGTGTAAATAAAAGACTCAAACATATCAATAATTTTTCCATTTTTAACTTTAACTGCTGCTATCTCTATTATTTGGTGTTTATCAATTTTAGAACCGTTAGTTTCAATATCTACAATACAAAACTCAGCATCTTTTATAGAGATATATTTAGTGTCAAAGTAATATTGTCCCTGTCTTCTTACAATATTAAGACCTTGAGCACGTGAGAGTTCTAAGAATAGATCTATGCTATCATTTATTTGGGATTTTATTGCCTCTAGTGTTAAACCGCGAGTAGCAAGCTTAGAGATACTTTTTGAATCAAGAATAAAATCTTTACTTAGCATTGAGTATAAAATCTTTTACTTTTTTAGAATCTTTAACACCGTGACTTTTCTCAACACCACTACTCACATCTACCCCATAGAATCTATATTCTTTGAGTGAAGCAACATTCTCTGCATCAAGTCCACCAGCTAAGATAATTTTTGAGCAATCCATATCTTTAAACCACTCTATATTTATACGTTTACCCTCTCCACCATAGGCTTCACAGTATGCATCAACAAGCCTATACTCATCACTGTATTTTAAAATATCTTCTTGAGACTTTGCTCTAATGACTTTAATATGTGGAACAAAAAGTTGTTCATAAACTTCAGGTGAAGCTTCAAAATGAATCTGAGCCAGTGTACAGAGGGACTCTTGAATATATGAGTTTATAATTTGCGCATCTACATTTACAAAGAGTCCAACTTTCTCAACAAAAGGAGGAAGTTTTTCTATGATTTTTTTTGCATCCCCAGGAGAGATATAACGAGGTGATTTTTCATAAAATACAAAACCAAGAGCATCTGCCCCTGCGTTTATTGCATCCATCGCATCTTCAAAAGAAGTTATTCCACAAATTTTTGTACGCATTAAATTTGTAAGCTCTTTATAGCTTCAGCTTTACTCTTATGTTTAAACACATAAGAACCGGCCACTACAACATCAACACCAACCTCTTTTAAAAGATGAATATTTTTATCGCTAACTCCACCATCTACTTCTATTAGACACTCTGGATTAATGGAATTTCTCATCTCATTAAGTCTCGCGGCTTTAGGAATAACAGAATCAATGAAACTCTGTCCTCCAAAACCAGGATTAACACTCATAAGCAGAACCATATCTAAATCTTTTAGTAGGTACTCCACTGATTCAGGCGGTGTGTGAGGATTTAAAACAATGGCTGGTTTAATTCCAAGTGAGCGAATCTTTTGAATTAGGCGATGTGGATGTTTTTCTTCTTCTATATGAAAAGAGATATATTCCGGTTTTAAAGGAGCGAAAAGTTCAACAAAAAAAGTATTATTTTCAACCATCAGGTGAATATCAAGAGGTTTTGTAGCGGCTTTAGCTATAGCAGAAACTACAACGGGCCCAATAGTAAGGTTTGGTACAAAGTGTCCATCCATAACATCAACATGAACAAAATCGCATCCACCATTACAAATCTCTTCAACATCTCTTTGAAGATTACCGAAGTCAGCAGATAAAACGCTAGGAGCTACTTTAATCATTATATTACCTTGATTTTATTTTTGAAATTATAGACAAATCTTACTTTTATCTTGTTAAGAAAAATAAAAACTTATCATTATCAAAGACGAGATCAACTTGAACACCTTTTTTAAATTCAGTGATTTCAAGTAGGCTGTCTACATCAGGATAGGTTCTAGGAAGAGTGATATCTACATGTATTTTTTGATCAAGAAGTAGAGTTTTTAGTTTACCACCGACTATATTAACAAGCTCAGCAAGTGTATCAAGAATAAGTTCTATATCGTCAGTCTCTTCACCAATGAGTAATTCACAAGCTTTTTTAGCGATGCCAGTCGGAAAAATTAAAATAACCATTCCATCCATATCTCCATAAAAACCTATAGAACTTGCAATTTTATCTTCTTTGTTATCGATTTTTATCTCATTAATCTGCACTGCATCTTTTGTTGCTTTTGAGTTTGTCATCATCTCAATAGTTGCGACTGCCGCGTCAATAAAATGAGGAAGTTCAGTAACCATTACCTTATTTAACGGTCTGATGTTCTGAACACTCGCCGCACTACTTGCACCAAGCTCATCCAGTAACTCTTTGTTTTGAAGTATATCATCCATCTGTTGAAAAAACATAATACCAGAGTCCTCTAGTGTCTCTTTAAACGCAATAGGAGTTTTATCAAATGTTAGCCCTACAAAACATATAGTAGCATTGTATTCAGCACCAGCAGAAGCAAGTTTAGAGAAAAAGTTGAGAGCATGGACATTCATGCTAACAACTTTAAAGGCATCAAATATGAAGAGTCTAAAACCAACATTGAGTGAATTGTTATGATAGGCAATATTAAAAGTACTTCCTATTTCGGCATCTAAAAATGATGAAACTGTATAGATAATAGCGTTTCCTGTAACTCGTGCTGCCACAGTTTGCCCCATCTGTCCAATATGAGTATGGCTAATAACTACATCGTATGCGTTATCAGCTTCTGATTTTTCTTCAAACTCTTCTTCGCTTTGAGCAATTATTGGGTTGTGTCCATTGTCATGCAACTCAATTGCCATTGCAGCTCTTTGAGATTTGTCCTCACTGTATAGAAGTACATTTTTATTTTGATTTTTAAAATTTGCTGCAAAAAGTGAAGCAACATCTTGAGATTTGAAAAGTGAGAAGTTTAAATCATCTTTGTAAAACTTAACAATTGCCTCAAATTTTTTAGCATCATAGTCACAAAATCCGACGGTTGCTTGGTTCCCTGCACGTACTTTTAAAAACATCTTTACAAAAGCGTCAAGTCCGTTACGATTAAAAAATATAACTTTTTTAAGCGAAACAAGGATCATGTCTACATTTAACTTTGCAGTAGCCTCGATATCATCTATACTTAAAAAAGCAGTGCTGTTGTTACCATCTAAAAAACCTTGAGGTGAAAATACTCCTACCCCATTTCGTACAACTGCTCTCATGACAAGTCCTTAATCAATAGTTGTGAGAACTCATCATAAATATCTTCAACGTAATCAATCTGGAAATCTATAAAATCATTGAGCTCAGCATTTATGTAGTTTGGTTGTGAAAGAGTGTAGAAAAGTAGAAGGTGCATCCACTTTCCAAGCATGTTTATCTCTTCATTATCTGATGGTTTAACTCCAGAGGAAGCTTGAATAATTTGTGCGACACTCTCTTGCATTTCCCATTTCTTTGAGATTTGTTCACAAATATCAAAGAGATCCATTTTGCACAATCTTTTTAAAATTGTATTTAAGTCAATCGGATGTGCACTTCTTAAAAGATTTACATCATCTATCTTTTCGTTAAATAGAGCTTCAGAGACAATAATACTTGCAGGAAGTAGTGTGATGGAACTCTCTATATCTTTATTTTCAATATTTAAGTGAGCTAATATTTTTTGCCAATTAGCAGAGAGGTCAGCTTGAAGATTAGAAAATGTAGTTTTATTAAGTTTAAAAAGTTTCCATTGTGCTGGAGAGAGTAGAGATATCATATAGTTGTATACAGCTTGTTGTGACTTTGCAACACCAAGAATACCAAATATTTGAGATATATCACTGACTTCATTTCTAAACCCATATATAGGTTTGTTAACTAAATCTTTTAGATAAGCATTGAGTGCTAAATCTTCTTTGGCAATCTGTGCAGCTTTAACTAATTCACCACTATTTAAAAGCATAAGCGTAACTTTTAAAACTTTAGGTGATGGTGGGATTTTATCGATATAACTATCTATCATCTGTTTTGTTATCAAAATAATGTCTTTTATGTGTTTTTTGTTAAATATTGTATATTTTAGCTATAATCGTATAAAAGAAATATAAATTTTACAAAGATTGTTAAATGTGTGTGGCTTAAGTTGGAGTTTTGCTTTTGTTAGATACAATTCGCAACTTTAAAACCTAATATAAGGAGTCTCATTATGGCAAGAAGATGTGCTATCAGTGGCAAAGGCCCAATGAGCGGGAACAATGTTTCTCATGCTAAAAACAGAACAAAGCGTCGTTTTTTATTAAACCTAAGAACTGTGCGTATCACATTAGAAGATGGTACTACAAAGAAAATTAAAATTTCTGCAAGAGAGTTACGCACACTTAAGAAAAATTCGTAAAGAATTAGGGAATTGATTTGAATCTTTCACAAAGGATTCGTAAATTCTTAAATTGGGAGACTGCTCCCAAACCCGATATAAAACTTCTACCTGAAGTTTATTCTCACCTCAAAGCATTTCGTTTACCTCTGATTTTAACTGTACTCACTATGATGGTTGGTACTGTTGGTTATGTAATTATCGATGATTTTACACTCATGGATGCTATTTATCAAACTGGTATTACATTTACTACTGTAGGATTTGGTGAAATTGCACCAATATCAAATACAGGAAGAATTTTCACCATCACTCTCATTATTGCTGGATTTGCAGTTTTTTCAAGTGCTGTTGGTATCTTAGTTGCAGAGTTAAACAGAGGGAATATAGTTGCTATATTAAAGGAGCGAAGAATGTTATATAAGATTGCGAGACTTAAAAAACATTTTGTTGTCTGTTATCATAATGAATATACAATTGAAGTGACACAACAGTTAAGAGCGAATCATATACCGTTTGTTGTTATAGATCCAAGACCTGAGATACATGAGTGGGCTACAGAGCATAAGTATCCAAACTTTTTACAAGCAGAACCACATGCAGAGCTTGCTATGCTTAAAGCACATCTCTCATCTGCTAAAGGTCTTATAACACTCTCTAATTCTATTGCAGATAATATCGCTCTAATTGCTTCTGTAAGACTTTTTGAAAAAGAGCATGATTTACCTCGTCCATATTATGTGATTTCAGCTGCTGAAAGTATGAGTGATGTTGAAAAATTGAAAAAACTTGGAGCAGATACAGTGGTTTCTCCTACTAAAATCACAGCTCAAAGAATTAGTGCAATGGCAGCTAGACCAGATATGGAAAACCTTTTAGAAGAGTTTTTATATCAGAGTGATAATCCTTTAGATATGGAAGATATAGTTATTCCTAAATATAGTTGGGCAGTACTAAAAAAACTTAAAGAGACACATGTACGTCAAATAACTAACTGTTCTATAGTCGGCATTACAAAAAAAGATGGTAAGTTTATGAGTATGCCAAAGGGTGATGTATTAGTTACTAGTGAATGTAAACTTTTAGTTATTGGAACACATGATGGTATTAAAATGACAAGAGATATTTTAAGAAGAAGAGAGAAGCCTAAGGAGCTGAAATTTGTATAAGATAGTACAAACTACTGGCGGAGTATGTGCAAGTGAAGGTTTTTTTGCAGATGGTGTGAGTGCTGGACTCAAACCTGAAAATGCAAAAGATATGGCATTTATATATAGTGAAAAAGAGTGTGAAATAGCATCAGTTTTTACTACAAACAAAATGACAGCTGCACCAATAAGACACTTCAAAGCTAAGGGTGATTTTAAAACAAACTTTGTTCTTATAAATTCTAAAAATGCAAATGCGATGACTGGTAGTGCAGGAGTCCAAGATATCGATGATATTTTATCAACTCTTCCAAGTAACACTCTCAATCCACTTATGAGTTCTACTGGTGTAATTGGTGTTAGACTTCCAAAGCAGAAGATTATAGCTGGTGCAAAACTTTTTGATTTTTCTAAAAGAGACTCTTCTTCAGCGTCAAAAGCGATCATGACAACTGATACATTTGCCAAAGAGATAGCACTTGAGATTAAACTTGATGATGGAAGTAGTTTTTCTATTGGGGCAATTGCAAAAGGTGCGGGGATGATTAATCCTGCAATGGCAACAATGCTCTGTTTTATTACTACTGATGCAGACGTTAGCAAGCAGGAGATGCAAGAGATTTTAGATGAAACTACTCTCACAACTTTTAATGCAGCGAGTGTTGATGGAGATACATCAACAAACGATACTGTAATGCTTCTCTCTAACGCAACAAGTGGAGCTTATAATAAGGCTGCGTTTAAAGAGGCTCTTCATACTATCATGCACTTTTTAGCTTTAGAGATGGTAAGAGATGGCGAGGGTGCAACAAAACTTGTAACATACAAGATAACAGGTGCTAAAGATGATAGAGAAGCTGAGACAGTTGCAAAAGCACTTTCAGACTCTCTTCTTGTAAAAACAGCACTTTTTGGTGAAGACCCAAACTGGGGAAGAATCGCTTCAACAGTTGGTGCAAGTGGTGCTGAGTGTAGTGAAGAGACACTTAAAATATCATTTGATAATCTCTGCGTTTATGATTGTGGTGAGTTATATTTTGATTCAGAGA
>JAGGWO010000183.1 GCA_021157485.1 Sulfurimonas sp.
AAGATGATATTCTTAAATCACTTGACTTTGATAGATTTGAACTTGTTCCAGACCCTGATGGTGGTAGAGATAAGCTTGTTAAGATTGATGATGGTTCATTTAGTATGGAAGTTGACTATCTTATTCCGGCTGTTTCTCAATCTGCAGATTTAGCATTTTTACCTGAGGAGTGGGAACTTGATATGACATCATGGGCCACTATCAAAACAAACGGTAAAGACTATATGACATCTCGTAAAGGTGTTTTTGCATCTGGAGATTGTGAATATGGTCCAATGACGATTGTAAACGCAGTTGGTCAAGCTAAACGTGGTGCATCTGTAATATCTAGATATGTTCAAAATGGTGGAGAGATTACTCTAAGCGATGATGAAATTATGGAAGATCACTTACGTAAAATGAAAGTTTATGACAAGAAAGAGAAAGTAACTGGCTGGTTAGCTGGTGTTCCTCGTGCTCACTCAGAAGTACTTGATGTAGATATCAGAAAATATAACAATGAAGAGGTAAACTTCGGTTTCACTCAAGAGCAGTCAATCAGCGAAGCTGAAAGATGTATGCGTTGTTATTACATCGCTATGGTAGCGAACTAAGGAGGCATGATGGATGATAAAATGATTAATTTTAAAATTGATGGTATTGACGTCAGTGCAGCTAAAGGTGAATCTATTATAGAAGCGGCTAGACGTATTGGAGCTTATATTCCAACTATGTGTTACCTGCCTAAAACTACACCAAACGCATCTTGTAGAATGTGTTCGGTTGAAGTGAAAGGTCAAGATGGTTTTATTTTAAGCTGTAATACTCCTCCTGTTGAAGGGATTGAAGTTATTACAGATTCGGATGCTCTTTATAAAGAGCGCCAAAATATTATGAAGATGTATAACGTAAATCATCCTCTTCAGTGTGGTGTTTGTGATAAATCTGGTGAGTGTGACCTGCAAAATAAAACTTTAGACTTTGGTATTGCAGAGCAGGCTTTTGCTGTTCGTGATACATCACGTAAGAAGAAGAAATGGGGAGTACATACGTATGATCCAGCTCTTTGTATTATGTGTGAGAAGTGTACATCAGTTTGTAATGAAGTTGTAGGAAGTGAAGCACTCTTTATTAAACCGGGTGGTTATAAATCTCAGATTGATATCCGTCTTAAAAACTGTATTCAGTGTGGTGAGTGTGTATCTGTATGTCCTGTTGGTGCAATGGCTAGTACAGAGTTTAAATATAGTGCAAATGCTTGGGAACTGCGTAGCGTTCCCTCTGCTTGTTCTCACTGTTCATCAGCTTGCTCACTCTATTATGAGTCTAAGCATGTTGGTATTGCTGGTTCTCGTGATGAAGGTAAAATTTACAGAGTTACAAATGACGCTGATTTCACTTCACTGTGTGGTGCTGGTAGATTTGGATTTGATTATGAAAATTTAAATGTAACAAAAGATGAGACTGCGTTTAACAAAGCTGTATCTGCATTTAAAGAGGCAAAAAATGTTAAGTTTACTTCAGTTATTACAAATGAAGAAGCTTACCTGCTTCAGAGACTAAAAGATAAACTAGGTTTTAACCTAGTAAATGATGAAGCAAAAGCATTTGGTTCATTTATGGATTCATTTGCTTCAACTGCAAATACATCACTTTATAATGCAACATTGGATGATTTATCTAAAAGTGATTTTATAGTTAGCGTTGGCTCAGCATTTTCACATGATAACCCAATGGTTAAATTTGCAATTGCACAAGCGGTAAACCGTAGAAAAGCATATGTTGCTTATGTTCATCCGATTGTTGATTCTGAGATTTCAAATCTTGTTACTCAGTATGTTAAGAATGAAGTTGGTAGTGAAGAGGCAGCCTTAGCTATGATTGCTGATTCTTTTATGGAAGATAAATCTTCTCAAGAGAAGTTTTTTGAGTCACTTGATATTGGTTATCTGAGTGGCGAGAGTAATATCTCAACTGAAGAGATAGATCTTTTGAAAATCTTTTCAATAAGAAAAAAAGATAGAGTTCTGATTATTGGTGAAGATGTTATTAATCATCCAAGAGCTAATAACATTGCAATGATTGCAGGAATGTTGCAAAAATCTGGTCTATTTAAAGTTTTAGTTATTCCTCCAGTTACAAACTCACTAGGTGTAAGCCTTATATGTGAGTTGGATTCTGAGGAAGATGGTCTTAGTGTCGGCTATAACACTCAAGCTGATTTTACTCTAAGCTCAAAAGGTGATGGAGATTTAGATATTCCATCACTTAATCAGCAAGAGGGAACTTTTGTAAATATTGACAAAGACTTAGTATCACTAAACGCAGGTGTTGCATTTGGTGGTTATGAACTAAATGATATAGCAAATGCACTTGGATTAGAGAGTACAAATATAATTGATTATACTTCACAACTTGGGTTTGAAAATATAGAGTTTGACTCGTTAGAAAATAGTATTGATAACTCTGGTAATGTTATACGTGGTTACAAGATAAAATCAGTGACAAATAAAAAGAAAACTAAGCTTGAAGAAGTGGATGATTTAAGTGAGTATAACGGAAGTGTAGTTTATAGCTGTAATCCGTTAAACCAGTTTAATAAATTTACAAAAGATTGTAAACAAATTGGGGAGAAACTTGATTTAGTTGGTTCTGAACAGTTCGCAATGGCTTCTAAAATCAAATCCGGAGATATAGTTATATTCAGTGTAAATGGCCAAGAGTTTACTAGACACTTTAGAGTAGATAGAAAAATGACTGGAACAATTGCTTTAAATCCAAATTTTGATGGAGACGCAAAAGCTTCAGGGTATAGATATAATCAAGTTAAAATAGAGGTTGCAAATGGATAATATTACTATAAATATTAATGGAAAGGAGATACAAACGCAAGAGGGCGAGTTTTTATTAAATGCAGCCCGTGCGAATGATATCTTTATTCCAGCTATATGTTATTTGACAAGGTGTAGTCCTACTTTGGCTTGTCGTATTTGTCTTGTTGAGGCTGATGGTAAGCAAGTATATGCTTGTAATGCTAAAGCTAAAGATGGAATGAATATCACTACTACAACTGAAAATATTGAAAAAGAACGCCGTGCAATCATGGAAGTTTATGATGTAAATCATCCTCTTCAATGTGGTGTTTGTGATCAATCAGGTGAGTGTGAGCTACAAAACTATACCTTAGAAATGGGTGTTGATACACAAAGTTATGCGGTTAAAGATGTAGATAGAAGTTCTCATGACTGGGGACACTTACACTACGATCCGGGTTTATGTATAGTTTGTGAAAGATGTTCTACTGTATGTAAAGATATGATAGGTGATAATTCACTTAAGACTATCCCACGTGGTGCTGATGCTTTAGAGGCTGAGTACAAAGAGAATATGCCAAAAGATGCATATGCAATGTGGAATAAACTTAACAAATCAGTTATCGGTTTAACTAACGACACTGATGTTCTTGATTGTACTTCTTGTGGTGAGTGTGCTGCTGTATGTCCAGTTGGAGCTCTTGTTGATACTCAGTTTATGTACAAGTCAAATGCTTGGGAGTTGAGTCAAGTTCCTGCAACTTGTGGTCACTGTTCAGCTGGATGCCAAATATCTTATGATGTTAAACATACAAGTATTGAAAATCCAGAAGATAAAATTTACCGTGTTATGAATGAGTGGAACTATGTTTCACTTTGTGGTGCCGGTAGATATGGTTTTGATTACCAAAATGCTGATGTTACAAAAGATGAGGCTGCGTTTAACAGTGCAGTTGAAGCATTCAAAAAAGCTGATACGATTAACTTTACTTCAACTATTACAAATGAAGAAGCACTTATTTTACAAAAACTAAGTGATAAGTTTGGTTATAAGCTTGTAAATGATGAAGCTCTATCATTTCAAAATTTCTTAAAAGAGTACTCTGCTATTAGTGGAACACGTCTTTATGGAAGTAATTTAAAAGCAGTTGCAAAGACTAACTTTATAATTTCTGTTGGAACAGCGATTAAAAGTGACAATCCAAATGCAAGATACTCTTTAAATAACTCTTTAACTGTAAACAAAGGTGCGGCTCTCTATTTTCATCCTGTTAGTGATCCCATTATTGATGGACTTAGTAAAAATATATTAAGTATTAATCATAAACCTTTACAGGAAGAGACAGCACTTTATCTTATTTTAGATCTATTTGCTGATAAAGAGAAGTTACCGACTGATATCGTTGAGTATTTAGCATCTTTTCACTCTACTAAAACTATTACAGTTGAAGAGACTATAAAAGAGAAAATAGTAGAGATTGTAAAAGAGATAAAAGTTAACGAAGAGAGTGGTGAAGAAGAGGAAGTTGAAATAGAGAAATCTAAGATGGTTACTAAGAAGGTTTCTGTAGAAGTTGAAGTTGATGATAATAGACTAGTATCAATGCTAGGTATGCCTGAAAACTTTAATGAGACACTGGAAAAATTCATGAAGAAAAAAGATAGCTTCTCTTTAATGGTTGGACCAGATTTATACAATCATCCAAACTCTAAAAACTTAGCTCGCCTTGTTGCACTAATTGAAAAATATAGTGAATTTGAACTTGTAATGATTCCTACACTTACAAATACAATGGGTGTTTCTTTAATCAATAAACTTTCTGCTAAAGGCGGAGAATATACAATCGGTTACAACACACAAGGTGACTTTACTCTATCTGCTTTAGGTGATGGAGATTTAGATATGCCAGCTATTAATCAGCAAGAGGGAACTCTTACTTCGATTAACAAGCGTGTTAATCCTACAAACGCAGCTATTGGTTATGGTGGATATGAGTTAAATGATATAGCAAATGCTTTAGGACTTAATTCTGAACTTACAGTTGATTACACTGTGTCACTGCCAACATCTAAAGGCTTCAAATCTGAAGCTTTTGATGACTTACCAAATCACTACACAAATGCTGGTGAAGAGATGCGTGGATATGAGCTGAAAAATATGGGTAAAAAAGCATCAAGTGATGAGAGTGTTAAACAGATTGATGAAG
>JAGGWO010000246.1 GCA_021157485.1 Sulfurimonas sp.
AGTGGTTACTCTGCAAATATATATGGAGCACTATTTGAATATGTTATTCATAATATAGGGTTTAATATTGCCTTTGATAAAGCTCTAAAGCAGAAGGGTGCTAGTAGTTTTAGTGGAACTGGTGGTGGTTCCATGTTTACTAGCATGGATACTATGATAATAGATGAAATAGCTGAAGATAGAGACGCTTTGGCTGTAGTAGCAGGTATCTCTTACTCTATAAATGATTTTGGATTTTTATATGCCTATGGTGATTTTAAAGGTGATGAAAATAGTTTAGGTATAAAAGCTCATATTGTGGAGCAAGATATAGGCTTTGAGTATAATGTGAATGACGAGTTTGTAGTCGCGGCAATTTATGTTATAGAAGAAGATAAAGAGAGTGCTGTAAAAACTCAAAATGATTGGAATCGTGCTCAAGTAATGGTAAAATACGATTTTTAAAATATTAAATAAGTAAAAGACTGAAATATGAAAACACTGTTAGATTGTAAAAAAGCTTGTAGAGTAAAAGTTTTAAAATTAAACGCAGCGCGTGAGCTCAAGCAGAGACTAATCTCTTTTGGAATTATGAAAGAGGCTGAGATTGAAGTTTTAGAGCATGCTCCTGGTAAAAAAACTATAGAAGTTAAAGTTGGAAAAATGAGAATTGCACTGAGAGATCAAGAAGCAGAGTTAATAGAGGTAGAAAAACTATGAAAGAGATTGTAAATATGCAAGGCAAGGCTTGTCCAGTAATAGCTAATCATATAAAAGTAGCACTTGTCGGACAGCCTAATGTTGGTAAGAGTATGCTAATCAACTCTGTATCAAATTCACATCTTCACGTTGGGAATTTTTCTGGTGTAACAGTTGATAAGTCAGAAGTTCTTTTTGATCATAAAGATTACCACTTTACTGTGGTTGATTTACCGGGTACTTATGCGTTTACTGACTATACAATTGAAGAGAGAGTAACGCATGATTATCTTTGTGCTGAAGATTATGACATTATCATCAATGTTGTGGACTCTACAAATTTAGAAAAAAATCTCCAACTTACATCTGAACTTCTTACTATGAGTAAAAAAGTAGTTATCGCTCTTAATATGAGTGATGAAGCTGATAAAGAGGGCATTGAAGTAAATGCTGAGTATATGTCTGAGCTTATTGGTGTTGAATGTATCAAAGTGTCAGCCGCTACAAAACTAGGTATAGAAGAACTTATTGATGCAGTAATACGTAACTATGAAAATGATAAAAATGAATCAAAATTAATCTTTAGTGAGGCTGTTGAAGAGGAGATAGCTCAGATAGTTTGGTATCTTGATAAGCATAAATATGAGGCGAAAAATTCATACAGAAATATAGCCATCAATCTTCTCAAAAATAATAAAAAAACATATGCTAAACTTCATGATAATCCAATCTGGACAGAACTTCAACCTATTTTGATAGAGGCGAGCAGTCACATAGAACTTCACCACAGCAGTGATGATATAAAAGAGGCTTTTGCTGAAGAGTATGCCTCTTTTAACAGAGGTGTAGTTGCCGAAGTAGTAGAGCAAAAAAAGCAAGTTGAGAAAAAAACTTTAACAGAAAAAATAGATAATGTTCTAATTCACCCAATATTTGGAATTCCGATTTTTCTATTTTTCATGTGGAGTCTCTTTCAGTTGACTTTTGAAGTAGGTGCTGTTCCTATGGATTATATTGACGCTTTTTTTGGATGGTTTGGTGATGCTGTTGGTGCTACAATTCCTAATGATGATGTGCGTTCTTTAATAGTTGATGGAATGATTGCTGGAGTTGGTGCGGTAGTTCTATTTGTTCCAAATATTATTATTCTTTTCATTGGTATAGCCCTTTTAGAGAGTACAGGGTATATGTCAAGAGTTGCATTTTTACTTGATGGATTTTTTCATAAATTTGGTCTTCATGGGCAGAGTTTTATCCCTCTTGTAACTGGTTTTGGTTGTTCCATCCCTGCGTATATGTCAGCACGTATTCTTAAAAATGATAGAGATAGACTACTTACTCTTTTTATTATAGGTTTCATGAGTTGTGGAGCTAGACTTCCTGTTTATGTACTTTTTGCAGGTGCATTCTTTTCTCCTGAGATGGCAGGAAATATTCTTTTTGTTATCTATATCTCTGGTGCTATGCTCGGTCTTATAGCGGCTAAGGTTTTAAAGCTTACTGCGTTTAAAGGTGCTGATGAGCCATTTGTTATGGAGATGCCAAAATATAGACTTCCATCTGTGAAGTTAATTTGGCATACCGTTTTAACAAAGACTATGATGTATCTTAAAAAAGCAGGTACATTTATTGCAACAGCATCTATGCTTATATGGTTTTTAAGTAACTATCCGCATAACTCTATTTTAGAAGAAGATTATGCCTACAAGATAGAAAATGCAATAAACCAAGAGGAAAAAGTACACTTTGAAAATTCTCTCTCTACTGATTTGCTAGAGCAGAGTTATCTTGGTCGTATTGGTAAATTTTCAGAGCCTATTTTTGCTCCTTTAGGATTTGATTGGAAGATGAGTGTTGCACTTCAGGCAGGTCTTGCAGCCAAAGAAGTTGTAGTATCAACACTTGGTGTTTTATATGCACTTGGGGCCGACGTAGATGAGGAGAATAACTCTCTGATAAACGCAATAAGTAAAAATATCTCATTTCCATCTGCTGTTGCGTTTATAGTAGTTATTATGATTTATTTACCATGTTTAGCAGCTTCTATCGTTTTTACACGTGAGGCAGGTGGAATTAAATACTTTTTCTATTTACTCTTTTTTACATCTGTAGCGGCTTACGGTATGGCATTTATAGCTTACAATATTACAAAGATGTTAATGTAGATGTTTATTATCTACATAGATTAACCTCTTATTAGTACGTATCTGTTAAAATAGCCCATGACAAAAATATTAATGATTGAAGATGACTTAGAATTAGCGGAAATATTAACAGAATATCTTGAGCAGTTTGAGTTTGAGGTTATTACAGAAGATGACCCTTTTAAAGCAGTAAGTATATTAAAATTAGAGCCATTTGATTTGGTTATTTTAGATTTGACTCTTCCTGGTATGGATGGACTTGAAGTGTGTGAAGCTATTCGTGAGCGTCAAGATATTCCTATAGTTATATCTTCAGCACGAAGTGATGTGACAGATAAGATAAAAGCTCTGGAACTTGGTGCGGATGATTATCTTCCAAAGCCATACGATCCAAGAGAACTTGAGGCTAGAATTCACTCAGTTTTACGTCGGTATGAGGCAAAAAGTTCACAAAAAGAGGAATCAAAAAGTGACTTTAAATGTGATAAATCAACTATGGTTATTACATACAAGAGTAGAAATATAGATCTAACAAACGCAGAGTTTGGAATCCTTTCATATATGATTTCCAAACAAGGTTTAGTTGTCTCACGTGAGGATTTAATCCATAACGTAAACGCAATCAATGAAGACTCTTCAAATAAAAGTATCGATGTTATGGTTGGAAGAATCAGAAATAAACTTGGAGATAAAACTCTCATAGAGTCTGTCCGTGGTGTAGGGTATAAACTACTTAAATAATGAAAAAACATGCTGTTTTTATTACTGTACTCTTTGCACTTATTGTAACGCTTTCAAGCGTAAGTGCAATATTTTGGGAATTTTATAAGTTAAATAAACAACAGTATATTGACCATATATTTACAAAATATTCAGTAATTACACAAATCTATCGTGATCATAAACAGAAAAAAAACTCTGAGATTATGCTTGAGGCTAATCTTGCAGTATATAATCTAAATACGGTAAAAGAGAAATCCAAACAAAATCAGATATTACGCGCTGGAAAAGTACTAAAACGTAAAGGTTTCGAAAGTATAAATTCGGCTGTTATGCTTAGTACAAAAGGGTTATATACAAAAAACACAGTTAGTAGATTAAACGCAACAATGATAGTTTATATGAAAACTATTTATTTTCACATACAAACACCTGCTGGTTCTATAATGATTAAAGATGAAGAGTTGCAACCATATTCAGGACTAAATGTTATCTATGCTTATAGTACAATCTTTGCGATTATTATTATCTCATTTATGTTGATTTTGCAAAGGTTAAAACCACTTATCAAACTTAGAAGAAAAGTTGCTCTATTTGGTAAGGGAGATTTGAACATCTCGTTTAAAACGAAAAGTTTAGATGAGATTGGCTTGGTATCTAATAACCTTGAACTAGCACGTGAAAAGATACAAAACTTACTGGAGTCCCGTACTCTATTTTTAAGAAATATTATGCATGAGTTAAAAACCCCGATAGCTAAGGGAACGATAGCTACTCAGATGCTAGATACTCAAAAGCAGAGAGATAGATTTAGCTCAATTTTTTCAAGATTAGAGGCACTAGTAGAAGAGTTTGCGATGATTGAAGAGGTGACAAGTGTCAGTTCAAAAAAGGACTTTAAAGAGTATCGTTTAGTTGACATAATAGACGGCGCAATAGATATGGCGATGGTTGATAGAGGAAATGTAAGTGTTGTAATTGGTGGAGATGCTAAGATAACAGCGAACTACAGACTATATACTACGGCAATTAAAAATATGATAGATAATGCCATGAAATATTCTCCAGACTCACATATTGGAATTTTGATGATTAATGGTGAGCTCTGTTTTGAGAGCAGGGGAGATTGTCTTGCTCATCCACTTCAGTACTATATTGAACCATTTACAAAAGACAACCCATCTAAAAATAGCTTTGGCTTAGGGCTTTATTTGGTAGATTCTATTTTAAAAGCACATAATCAAGTTTTAGCTCATGAGTATGTAAGTGGTGTTAACCGTTTTATATTTGCATAAGTTTTTCATTGTAAACTAATGGGATGTTTATTCAAATAAAAGTAATTTTAGCAATGTTTTTTGCCATCTCTTTTTTTGCTTTTGGATGGCTCTCTCACTCTGCTTATGAGCCCGGAACAAGAATAAAAAAACTCTCAATCTTAGATAAAATTAAAAGAGATAAAGTTCTCAATGTAGTTTTATTAAATGCACCCTCAACCTATTATATAGGAACTGAAGGAAAGCAGGGTTTTGAGTATGATTTACTAAAATCATATGCTCACCACCTTGGTGTTGATTTAAATATTACAGCTGCACATACGACACAAGAGGCGATAGAACTTAGTAAAAACCCTGCTATTCATATCACTTCAGCTGCTCTGGCAAAAACTCCTCAAAGGAAAAAAACGTTTAATTTTGGACCATCATATTTTGAAGTTCAAGAGCAAGTTATTTGTCATCGTGGAATGTTACGTAGTAAAAAGTTTCCAAGAGATGTGGAGGATTTAAAAGGCTTGAAAATAACTGTCGGGGCAGATACAAGTTATAGTGAAACATTAGATGCTCTCATCGGTGATGGATTTGATATAAATGCAACTTACACGTCAGAATACTCAACTGAAGAGCTTCTTGCGAAAGTGGCATCACATGAGATAGACTGTACGATAGCAGATTCAAATATATACTCTGTCAATCTTAGATATTTTACAGAAATTGCTTTGGCCTTTTCAATTAGTGGACGTGAACAACTGGCCTACCTGCTTCCAAAAAACAGTGCAGAGCTTGAAGCTGATATGTACTCATGGTTAAACTCTTTTAACCAGACTGGAGAGATGACACAGCTAAAAGATCACTACTATAGTTATGTACTATTTTTTGATTATTACAATACAAAAATGTTTTATAAACGTATTAAGTCAAGACTACCAAGGTATGAAAAGTATTTTAAAGAAGCTGGCGAAAAATATAAGATACCTTGGAGACTTTTAGCTTCCATATCTTATCAAGAATCTCACTGGAATCCTAAAGCAAAAAGTTTTACAGGTGTAAGAGGGCTAATGATGCTAACAAGAAGAACAGCAAAAATACTTGGAGTTAAAAATAGGCTTGATCCTAAACAGAGTATTACTGGTGGAACGAGACATATAAAGCAGATGATTAAATTTGTTCCTAAAGAGGTAGAGGGTGATAATAGACTGAAATTTGCTCTAGCTGCTTACAATATAGGAATGGGTCACATTAAAGATGCTCGAATATTAGCTAAAAAAATAGGTCTTAATCAGAATGTTTGGAGTGATTTAAAAATAGTACTACCACTGCTTTCACAAAAGAAATATTATAAAACATTGAAGTTTGGATATGCTAGAGGTGCAGAACCTGTAAAATATGTCGAAGCAATATATAACTATAAAAATATTTTAGAGAATCAGACTGATGAGTTGGCTTTAAGTGTTAAAAAGAAGAAGTAAAGAGAAGAGAACTAAAGAGCCTCTCCATCTTTACCATTTGAAAGCTTTGTTAAAAAACTCTCCATATCATACTTAATTCTGTACTCTGGTGTCATTATATGAATAAGTATATCACCTAAGTCAATTACAACCCAATCTCCACTCTCATCAACATAGTTGAAACTCTCTTCTGGTTTTAGCTCATTTTTTAAGTGGTCTAGAAGTGCAGTTGTATGTTTTACACCAAGTGATGAAGCGATAATCGCGAAATCTACAAAGTAGTTTTTATCACGTAAATCAAAAGTTTCGATACTTTCTGCTTTATGTTTATCTAGTACCGCTGTTATTTTTTCTATTCTGTCTTGCATATAATTCCTTATTTCTTATAATATTGTTCTATTTCTGCTGCACACACTTGTGGTAACATTGAAATATTTATGTTGTCTCTTAACTCTGATGATGAAATTTTCTCATCTACTTCAAGCTGAATAAACTTTTTATCAACTATTATCTTGTCTCTTGGGACAACTATAAAAGTAACTAAATCTTTTAGTTCTTGATAACTGTTCCACTCTTTTAAAGAAGCTAGGTTATCAGCACCTATGACTAGATAAATATCTTTATATGTTTTTAAAAGATATTTTACACTCTCTATAGTTGGAACTTGTCTATTTTGTTCAACTTCATATCTATCTATTTTGACATTTTTAAACTTGTTAAAAATCTCTTTTAGCCACTTAAATCTAAGCTCACTTGGTGCATGAGACTCTGATTTAAAAGGGTTTAAAAAAGTTGGCATTATAATGATTTTGTCAATATAATCTAACTCTTCTAAAGCCTCTACAATAGCCTTGTGACCAATATGTGGAGGGTCAAATGAGCCTCCATAAAGTGCAATTTTGAGATATTTCTTTTGCATACACTGTCACCCGTTTTTTCATTCACTGCTTAGGATGGTTCCTATTTCTAAAGCGAATTATAACTAAACTTTGGATAGAATAACCGAATTTATAAAATTATAGGAAAAATAATGGCACTTAAAATAGCAATTAATGGATTTGGTAGAATCGGTCGTTGTGTAGCACGTATCGCTACTTCGAGAGATGATGTTGAGATAGTAGCTATAAATGATATGGCTACAATGGATATGATGCTTTATCTACTTAAAAACGATTCTGTTCATGGAACTTTTAAGAGTGAAGTTGAGCAAACTGATGAGAACCACATCTCTATTGATGGACAAAATATTAGAATTTTTTCAGACCGTGACCCTAAAAACCTAAAATTTGCTGATTGTGGTGCAGATATGGTTCTAGAGTGTACAGGTGTGTTTTTAACTCAAGAGTCCGCTCAAGTTCATATTGATAATGGCGTGGAGAAAGTTCTTTTCTCAGCTCCTTCAAAAGATACAGCGACTGATACTTTTGTTATGGGTGTAAATGAAGAGACATATAATGGACAAAAAATTGTTTCAAATGCTTCATGTACTACAAACTGTTTAGGTCCTGTTGCAAAAGTTTTAGATGATGCTTTTGGAATTGAAAAAGGTCTTATGACAACAATCCATTCATATACAAATGATCAAAACATCTTAGATGTTAAACACTTAAAAGACAAGCGCCGTGCAAGAGCAGGTGCTATCAATATGATTCCAACAACTACAGGTGCTGCAAAAGCTATCAGCCTTGTTATGCCTCAACTTAAAGGTCGCCTACACGGTCAATCTGTTCGTGTTCCAACACCAGATGTTTCTATGGTTGATTTAAATGTTGTTGTCAAACGTGAAACTACAAAAGAAGAAGTAACTCGCGTGTTTAACGAAGCGGCAGAGGGAAGACTTAAAGGTCTTTTACTGATGGACAAAGAGATGAGAGTTTCTCAAGATTTCGTTGGCTGTGCATATAGTTCAATCGTTGCTGAGGATTTAACTCAGGTTATTGGCGGAGATATGGTTAAAATAATGGCTTGGTATGATAATGAATGGGGCTATTCAATGAGACTAATCGACATGGCAATTCATATTAGTAAATAGGGAAAAACTTGGAATTATTAAATATTAAAAATTTAGATTTAGTAGAAAAAAAAGTATTTATAAGATGTGACTTTAATGTTCCTATGGATGAGTTTGGAAATATCTCTGATGATAGACGTATTCGTGCAGCACTCTCAACTATAAACTTCTGTTTAGACCAAGATTGTGCAGTTATCTTAGCTTCTCATTTGGGTCGTCCTAAGGGTCAGGTTGTAGAGAAATACTCTCTGATTCCTGTAGCTCGTCGTCTGCAGCAACTTCTTAAACGTGAAGTTACTTTAGCAGGTGATGTAGTTGGTCCTGATGCAATAGAGAAAGCTTCCAAGCTAGAAAAACATAAAATTCTTTTACTTGAAAACCTTCGTTTTGAAGCTGGCGAAACAGAAGATGATAAAGAGTTATCTAAAAAACTTGCATCAATGGCAGAGTTTTATATTAATGATGCGTTTGGTGTATCTCACCGTGCTCACTCTTCAGTGCATGGAATTACAAAGTTTTTTGATGATAAACATCGTGCAGCTGGATTTTTACTTCAACGTGAGATTCAGTTCTTTGGCAAGCTTATGAAAGAGCCAACTCGTCCTTTTGCAGCAATCGTTGGTGGCTCAAAGGTTTCAGGAAAACTAGAAGCTCTAACTAATTTACTTCCTCGTGTAGATAAAATCTTCATTGGTGGAGGAATGGCGTTTACATTCTTGAAGCAGATGGGTTACAACATAGGATCTTCTTTAGTTGAAAATGATTTACTAGATGATGCTCAACATGTGATGGATGAGGCTAAAAAACTAGGCGTTAAGTTTTACCTGCCTGTGGATGTTATTGCAGCTGAGAAGTTTGCAGCAGATGCAGTAAGTAAGATTGTTACTGCTCAAGAGATTCCAGATAATTGGATGGGACTTGATATCGGACCTGCAACTGTTCGTCTTTACCGTGAAGGTCTCAATGATGTTCAGACTGTTTTATGGAATGGACCTATGGGTGTTTATGAGATGGAAAAATTTGCTCGTGGAAGTTCAAAAATAGCTCACTTTGTTGCAGACTCATATGCGACTACTGTAGTTGGTGGTGGAGATACTGCTGACTTGGTTCAGAGAGTTGGAGTTGATGAAGAGATGAGTTTTATCTCAACAGGTGGTGGAGCTTCTCTTGAACTACTTGAGGGAAAAATACTTCCAGGTGTAGAATCTTTAATAATACTAGAGGACTAGATATATGATAATTGCAGCGAATTTAAAAACTAATTTAACTCGAAAACAGACAGCTGAATATATTGCTGAACTTGAGAACTATGTAAGCAATGGTTCAACGCAAGAAGTTTTAGTTTTTCCTGCAATGTCTAGCTTAGACAGTTACGATGGTAAAGTTATCGTTGGAGCGCAAAACGCATATCCAACTCAAAATGGTGCATTTACTGGTGAAATAGGTACAGAGCAGTTAGACGAGTTTGGTATAAAAACTATTCTAATCGGACATAGTGAACGCCGTCATGTTTTAGGTGAAACGCAAGAAGAACTAGTAAAAAAGTTTAACTTCTATAAAGAGTTAGGCTATAAAATAGTTTACTGTATTGGTGAGCCATTAGAGAAACGTGAGGCAGGTAAAGAGGAGATGATGAAATATATCTCTACTCAGTATAAGGGAATTGACACTTCCTATGAGAACTTAATCATCGCGTATGAGCCAGTTTGGGCGATAGGTACTGGCCTTACTCCAACTCTAGAAGATATTGAGAATATTCATACTGACTTAAAAGAAAAATCCACTGCACCACTTCTTTATGGGGGAAGTGTAAAAGTTACAAATGCCCAAGAAGTATTAGCACTTAAAAATGTAGATGGTATTTTAGTTGGAAGTGCAGCACTTTATGTTGAGCATTTTTGCACGATGATTGGCTATGCTCAAAAATTACAAAAGTAATCTTCAAATAATAAATAAACAGATAGATGATTAAATTTTAATCATCTGCCTCTTCTAAAAAATTAAATAATACGACATAATACTCTTAACAAAAATAATTTAAGGAAATCAGATGAAATTTATTAAACTTAGTTTAGCAACAGCACTGCTTGCTACTGGAATTTTAGCAGCAGAGATATCAGAAGTTGGTGTTAGTGCAAATATGGCAATCACAAGTAATTATGTATGGAGAGGTATGACTCAAACTGATGATTCTCCAGCGATTCAAGGTGGTTTCGATTTAGACTATAAAGGTGTTTATGTCGGTGTTTGGGGTTCAAACATTAATTTTGGAGATACAAAAGCATCATTAGAAGCTGACGTTTATGTTGGTTACGCTAATGAAATTGCAAATTTTTCTTATGATGTAGGTTATGTGCAATATATGTACCCTAATGCAACTGATGAGTATAATTTTGGTGAAGCATATGCTAAATTAGGTTATGACTTTGAAGTAGTTTCAGTTGGAGCTGCATATTACCTTGGTGTTGATACAAATGATGCAGCTGATGTAGCAGATGACTGGGAACCTGAAAATGCTTGGGAAGTAAGTGCTTCAGCTCCACTACCAATGGGATTTTCTGTTGATGCAACATATGGTGACTATGATACTTCTGGTTCATACTACTTAGTTGGTTTAAACAAATCATTTGGTAAATTTGATTTTACTCTAGCATATACTGCTAATGATGGTAATGGTGATTCTGATGCAGAACAAGATAACTTCGTAGCTACAATGGCTACAAGTTTCTAGTAGTACTTTAAATTATTTCTCCCTTTTTTCCTGTTTTTTAGGGGGAGATAATTCTCTATCTTTTAATTTCGCTATAATTCTTCCATGTCACAACTAATCAAAAAACTTTTTTACATAATATTTATGCTTATTCTAATCTCTATTATCTCATTTTTAGCAATTCACTCAGCACCAAACAGTTTTCTCTCAGCCGGTGAGCTAAATCCTAATATGACAGAGGAAGTGATTGAACAGTTAAAGGCTGTTTACGGACTCGATAAGTCACTGACAATGCAGTATATTGATTGGGTTGTAAATATTGTAACTCTGAACTTTGGTGTCTCTTTTGTAAGTGGCCAAGATGTGAGTGCTGAAATATTAAAACGACTTCCTGTTACTCTTGTTATGAATATTACAGCACTTATTGCAGTTTTCGTTATATCCCTCTATCTTGGTATAAAAGCAGCACTGAATTATGAGCAAAAAAGTGATTATATTATCCGTCAAATCTCTTTAGTCTCTTTTTCTATGCCCTCATTTTATTTAGCTCTTCTGTTCATTATATTTTTCGCACTAAACCTAGACCTCTTTCCAATAGCTGGACTTCACTCAGTAGAAGAAAAAACTGGCTTTGCAAATATTTTAGATATGGCTTGGCACTTGACTCTACCGATAGGGGTTATGATATTTGTAGGTTTAGGTAGTATGATAATCTACATTCGTTCTTTGACTCTAGAGATATTAAAGAGTGATTATTACTACTTTGCACTCTCTCGTGGAGTTAGCAAAAATGACTTGCTGCGTTTTTACATACTTCCAAATCTTTTGCCTCCAATCATTACACTTCTTGGACTTTCTCTTCCTGGGCTTATCGGTGGTAGTGTTATTTTAGAATCTATTTTTGGGATAGAAGGGATGGGACAACTATTTTTTATGAGTGCACTAAGTAGAGATTATCCGATAATTATGGGAACGTTGATGATTACTGCGTTTTTAACTCTACTGGGGAATATGATAGCGGATTTATTATTACTAAAACTCAATCCGTATATGAAAAGAGGATAGATTCCTTTGTCATTCTCGGACTTGATTCGGGAATCTACTTGTTAGTACGTTAAAATTAGATCCCCAGCCGAGCTGAGGATGATGGACTATTATGATTAACTAAATAACGCCTCTAGTGCATCAACACCATCTTTAGCTTCTTCAATTTCACCATCTTCGTTAGTTACTGCATCGTTTTCAAGTAATTCGATTTGCATACCTGTTAGCATTGATGCTAAACGGATATTGATACCGCTTTTTCCAATAGCTTTAGATTTTTGATCAGCTGGAAGAGTGATGATTGCTTTTTCATTTTCACCCTCTTCATTTTTAACAATCTCTACGTGAGAGATAATCGCCGGACTCATAGTACGAGATACAAAAAGTTCAGGAATTGAAGTGTACTCAATACAGTCAATATTTTCACCAATAAGCTCATCACTTACTGCGTTTATACGAACACCTTTAACACCAACTGTCGCACCAACTGCGTCAACCTGTGGGTGAGTACTTAAAATCGCTATCTTAGCTCTCTCACCAGGAATACGAGCAGCTTTTTCAATGATAACTGTACCCTCAGCAATCTCAGGAACTTCAAGCGCTAAAAGCTCTTCTAAAAATTTAGGAGATGTACGAGAAAGTTCTATCTGAATTCCATTTTCTTTGTCCATATTTACACGACGAACAACGGCTTTGATATGGTCACCAACATCAAAAAATTCACCTTTAATACGACTTTTCATCGGTAGAACAGCACGAACTTCGTCAACTTCTATATATGTAGAGTTTTGAGCATCAACACGCGTAACACGACCGCTTACAAGAGTTCCAACTTTTGATTTATATTTATCAAA
>JAGGWO010000080.1 GCA_021157485.1 Sulfurimonas sp.
ACTCCATCCTGATAATGGCTTTGACATGCATCCACATAAAGATATGGAAATCATCTCATATATCGTTGAAGGGGAGATAACTCACAAAGATTCTATGGGCAATGAAAGAACTTTACATCGTGGTGAAGTTCAGTACATGAGTGCCGGAACTGGAGTGTATCACTCTGAATATAACAATAGCAAAGAAAAATATTTAAGACTTTTACAAATTTGGATTTTACCTCCAAAAAAAGGCTTAGCACCGATATATGGGGAAGAACTCTATACTCACAGCGATAGAGAAAACAAACTTTTAAATATAGTATCTTCTAAAAAAGGCAATGCAAAAGTTAAAATACACCAAGATGTAAATTGTTATGTTTGTGAACTTGATACGGGTAATAGTATAAATTATTTACTGGATAAAAATAAGCAAATATACTTCGTTCAGATAGAGGGTAACTCAAGCATAAACGACATTAAACTCAGCCCATCAGATGCAATGCAAATTATAGATGAAGAGAGCTTAAATATTGTTAGTTTAGAGAAGTCTCATTTTTTATTTATTGAAATGCTTAAATACTAAAATTATATAAAGTTCTGAAATTAAAACTACTCTCTATCATCCTCAAACTGTTCTACAAATTGAGAGAGTATTTCAAGGATTTCACTATCTAGCTCATCGCTGTCTACCTCTATAAAATCATTTGCGTCATATGTTAAAGCAAAAGCTTTACTTTTATCTTCTCGAAATATTTGTACCTCTTCTCCTAAGGCGAGCTTTATATAAATATAATGAGTTTCATCATTTTCCAACGCTTTTAAAGAGAGCATAAGAGTTGGGCTATCTTGTTGATTTGTCATTATAGATGCATTTTTCAGCATTTGAAGCATCTTAATTTTGATACTTTTGGTAGTATTAGCTTGTAGATAATTTACTTCATTTTGAATATATATATTTGCTTTTTGCAAACCAGAAAGGTTCCAAAAACCCGCACCATAAAGATAAACAGATGCACATAAAAAAAGAGCTGAGATTTTTATCATTGTACAGCTCTATAAAGATTTTGAGCTTTATCTAAGCTCTTGGCAAACTCTTTTCTCTTCACATATCCGGCAGTCTCAAAAAGTATATTTTCATTGCGAGCATCTATGAAAAAAACTTTAGGTGTAAATTGTGTTCTGTATTTTGATGGTAAGGTTTTTATATCATATTTTTTATCTACGATTAAAACAACAAAATCTTTATCTAATATAGGTTTAATTAAAGCAGATTGAAGTGTTTTCTTCTCAAATTTACGACACCATGGACAGTAGTCTGCACCTAAAATCATATTATCTATTTGGCATGATGTACAATATTTATAGTGTTTACCTTCATACTGAGCATAAAAGAAGTAGATAATGTTGCTGGATAAGTTGTTATTTCTTTAACTATTTTTATTCACCTAAACCAAATACATTTGAAAGAGTATTTATATAGTTAAAATAACCTGTGATTGCTACAGCTTCAATAACCTGAACATCACTCCAACCCATCTCTTTAAGCGCATCTACCTCTTCTTTTAAAATTTTATAGCTCTCTTTTCCCGACGCTTTAATACAAAAATTTAACAGTGCTTTATCTTTGTCACTATTGTTCATACTCTCCACACCTGCTAAAATCTCTTCTATTTTTTCTTCTGAGAGCCCTAACATTTTAGCGATGCTTTTATGTACATCTACACACATTTTACAGCCATTTTCTTTTGAGATAAGCAGGGCTATCGCTTCTTTAATTTCATAAGATAGTGTTGTTTCATCAAGAAGATACTTTTGTATCATCCCATCTGTAGCGAAGTAAACTTTTTCATCTATCGCTAAAAGTTTAAATATATCACCAAGTTTTCCTGTTTTTTCTAAAATAGGTCTTGCTTTATCCTGAATGGAAGGAGCCATCTCCTCAAATTCTGGTAGTTTTATGTGTGCCATTTTATTTCCTTTATTCAATTAGTGTAAAGTTACACTTTACGCTTAAAATTATATGCTATAATTCTTAATAAATTATTAATTAGGATTATATGTGGATTATAAAATGTCTGAACTAGTGGCAAAAACAAATGTTCCTAAATCAACTATACTTTACTATATTAAAGAGGGACTTTTACCACAACCCATAAAAGTAAAAGCCAACCTCCACAAGTATGATGATGAGCATGTAGAACTTATTAAGTATATAAAATATATGAAAGAAGAGATAGGGAGTTCGATTGATGATATAAAGTCCATATTGAAGAATAAAAATGATTCCTTTTCTAGTTCTTACTCTATGTTAGCCCCACTTATGAATACTCTTAGTGGAGAATCTACTTCATTACAACACTATAAAAAAATTGAATTTATAGAACATTTTGACATAGAGGAGAGTCTATTAAATCAACTTTTAAATGATAATATTTTAATCCCTTTAGATGAAAATAATTTTACACAAAAAGAGGCTTCAATAATAAATTTAGTAGAAAGTTTTATGGAAGTTGGGGTTGATTATGCTGTTTTAAAAGAGTATGTTAAACATGCAAAAATTATCTCTGAGTTAGAACAAAAAATGCAAAAGGATTTATGTAGCATTAAGAGTGAAGATAATTTCTCAACACTATGGAAAATAATGTTTGAGACTCTCTTTAGTACAAAAGAGTATATTTTCAATCGCTCAACACACAAGGTACTACATCAATCTTTAAAAGATGAGTTAAAGAAGTAACTTTTTTGAATATAGATTTACTAACTATTTTACTTGTAACACTATTGCCAATTATAGCTAGTCCTGGACCAGCTAACATCCTTTATGCAGCATCTGCTAGTTCGTTTGGCATAAAAAAAACAATTCCTTTTTGGCTCTCTACAAATATTACCAGCCTATTTCAAACTTTAGCTATCGGCTTAGGATTAAATCTAATAATGCAAATCTATCCATTGATTATAGTTGTTTTAAAGTATATCGGTGTGTTATTTCTACTCTATTTAGCTTATAAGTTTTCTAAATTATCAGTTAATGCAGAGAAAAAAATTGAAGTGTTGACTTTTAGAGATGGAGTTATCATAGAGATCTTAAATATGAAATTTTTACTTATACCATCACTTATGTTTTCCCAATTTTATACACCATCGGATGGTTATGTAAAAATATTTATTCTTTCATTCACATTGCTTTTAATTACACTTACTACGAGTATGATATGGATGTTAGGTGGAAACTCTCTTGCATCTTTTGTATCAGATGGTAAAATGCAAAAATATCAAGGAGTCTTTTTTTCTCTTCTTTTATTTATAACTGCGATATGGTTGGGTTTTAATTAAAGTTTTGTTAAGCAAAAAGCCATACTTTAAGGCGGATTGATATATGTATATCAGTAGACAGAATTTTAAGATATTTTGAGTTGGATTGATAATTCATTTGAAGATGTGGCAGAGATAAAATCAAATAGCTACAGTAGTTATGTTAATACCATAGTTATCTGTTACTTCTTATATTTTAGACTATATAAAATTTCTGTAATGATACTAAGTGTCTAGCTAGAAGAAGCTTTTTGATTTATCTCTAAACACTCTTCTTGTGTAATAATACGACCAAGCTCAATCATCTCATAGCCTCTGTTAAATTCATAAAATCCACAAGCATCATTAGGAATACCTATTATTATATCTGGTGAATAACCAGCCATTTTACAATCTAGTACTGCGTTTTGCATAATATCAATCGTTCTTCCCATAATATTAAAGATACTCATCTCTTCAAATCCATTTTTAGGAGTATCTGAAAAGAGTTTTTCAGCTTTTTGTTTCATCTCAACATATATTTTTTCTACTTTGGTCTGTTTTTCATTTTCTATTTCTGGAATATCAATGATGTGTTTTTTAGAAGTTTTAGCATTGAGACTTACAGCAATAGTTATATCTGTTGTGTCCGAGATAGTGGGTGCGATAGGCAATGGATTTAAAATCCCGCCATCTATAAGATAACGGCCTGAAATCTCTTTTGGAGTTAATATGGTTGGAATAGCTACAGAAGCTCTCACTGCATCCAATAATCTACCTTTTTGAATCCAAACTTCTTTTTGTTTTACTATATCTGTAGCAACAGCAGTGTAGGTAATAGGTAAATCTTCAATTAAGATGTCACCAATCATCTCTTCTACAACATGAAATACCTTATCTCCTCCAATAATACCTTTTCCGTTTAAAGAAAAATCTACTAACTTTACGACATCTAACATACCAAGAGATAATACCCACTCTTTAAATTCTTGGAGTTTTCCACATGCATAAAGAGCACCAACCATGGCACCCATAGAAGAACCACTAATAGATGCTATTTTATAACCATTCTTTTCTAACTCTTCTATGGCACCTATATGGGCATACCCTCTAGCTCCACCACTTCCAAGAACTAATGATATTGTTTGTCTCTGCTTGTTCATTATTTTATAAACTCCACTACTTCATTAAAATCTAATCTTTGCTGAGATGACTGCTCATCTATTCTATAGCCAAAAGGTAAAACTAAAGAGAGTTGATACTTCGCTGTGTCAAGTTCTAAAAATCTCTTCTACTTGTCCTTTATTAAAACCTTCAATAGGACAAGAATCAACTCCGATAAACGCAGCTCCACTCATCATGTTTGCTGCAGCGATATATGTCTGTTTTGAAGTCCAAGCATAAATATTTTCATCACTACTTAGAGTTTGTTCTAAATGACTTGCATAGAGATCTAGATAAAAATCAAGTTTCTCTTGAGGCATTTCACGTCTAGAAAATCTTTTTAGTGGCAGTCCAGATTCTGGTTTTACAGAGTCAATTCCTGCAAGAATAACTACTAGGTGAGAACAGCTAGTAACTTGAACTTGATCCCAGCACGCAGGACGAAGTTTAGCTTTGAGGTCTTTATTTGTTATAACTAAAAACTTCCATGCCTCCATACCAAATGAAGAGGGTGATTTTCTTCCAATCTCCAAAATATACTTTATATCTTCATCAGATATTTTTTTACTCTCATCAAATACCTTGCAGGCATGTCTAAAATTCATTACTTTGCTAAACTCATTTTTCATTTTCTCATCCTTTTTTTAGTGTTATCCTGCAATCTCTGTTGTCTCTGAAGTTGCACCTATTAAGATATACATATTTAGTAAGATTATATCTAATACTTGATATACTCACTAAACTAAATTCATAAATAAAATTATAATAAAGGTTAGTAATGTTTAAAATACTATTTTCAATTATGCTCTTAATTTCATTTGCAAGTTCTGCAGAGATGGGAAAAAATGGTGGTGGATGTACACTTGCTCAAAAGGGTGAGTTTAAAGTTGGATATAACGATGTTACTTTAGATGGTGTGAAATATATATCAAAAGCACCTAGTGGTAAAAACTTTCGTGAGATTTTTGTGGGTTCAAAAGTAGTAATAGCTAATGAAAATCCAGATAATGTAATAAAAGCAGAAATCATGGACTACAAGCCAAATAAACGCATGAAAGGTAAGCCAAAAACTGGTCTCTTTATAGTTAAAATCAGTATGAAAGCCGGTATGACTATACTTCCAATGAAGTATATATTTGATGCTGGTATTATAAAGGCAAGTGCAGTAATAGACTCACCATTTACAAAAGAGAAATCTACTCTAAAAATCTGGTTTGAAACGGATGTTAAATACTCCCTATGTTACGCAGGAAAGTAGCTGTGTTTAGTAGTCTAGCTACTTTGAATCTCTTACACAGATAACACGATACTTATTAGTATACTTATCTGTAGAGTATCTTCCTAAATCAAATCTTCTATTTCCAAGCATAATTCTTTGGCAGTATACCACTCAGCAATAGCTTGATCATTGTACTGATACTCTCTTTGTTTGGGAGGAATTACTGCGTTTCTTAGTTTTGAACGTATTATTCCCATAACAATAAAACTTAATAACAGAGCAGCAATTGCTAAGAAATAGTCGTATAGATACCAAGTAGTTAGACCGACAACTACAGTTGTGAACTGCAAAAATATTTTAAGTAAAAATGAGATAATTTTGCACTTTTGTGAGTGTAGTTTAGGTGTCGGTTCTATTAAGTCTATAAAATCATTTTGCATATGAGGATTATATCTAAAATCTAGGTATCATATAGTTTTAAGAGTAGGAAACTAAATGAGAATAATTATTAGTTTATTTATTTATATTTTTCTGAGTCAATCATCTCTATATGCTGAGGTAAATAGTGCTGTAGTATTTATGTATCATCGTTTTGGTGATGATAGATACCCTTCTACAAATATAAAATTAGAGCAGTTTGAAAAGCATTTAGAATATATAGAAAAAAACAATTTTAATGTATGGCCACTTTCAAAAATTGTTCGTTATATTACAGCGGGGAAAAAGCTTCCTTTAAAAACAGTAGCATTGACTATTGATGATGCATATATAAGTACATATACAGAGGCTTACCCTAGATTAAAGAAAAGAAATTTCCCCTTTACTGTTTTTGTGAGTACAAACGCAGTAGACACTTCATCTAAAAACTATATGCATTGGGATGAAATGCGTGAGATGAGCAAAAATGGTGCTGAATTTGCTAACCACTCTTTGACACATGACTATCTTCTTCTTCGTAAATCAGAATCTAAAGAGCAGTGGAAGAGTCGTGTTAAAATTGAAATAATGGGAGCGCAAAACAGACTCCATAAAGAGCTTGGAGAGGAAATAAATGAAAACCCTAAACTTTTTTCGTATCCATTTGGAGAGTATGATGGGTATTTGACTGTATTACTAAAAAAGTTAGATTATGTAGGAGTGACTCAAACATCTGGTGTGGTTAGTAATGAGTGTGACTTAAGAACTCTGCCGCGTTTTGCAATGGCTGAAGTTTTTGCTGACATAGATGATTTTATTTTAAAAATAAATACACTTCCTTTGCCAATTGAGAGTCTGTCACCGACAGATCCACTGGTAACATCAGATAATCCACCACAATTAAAATTAAAACTCAAAAGAGCTATTAATAATTTACAATGCTATACGTCATCAGGAGATAGAGTCAATATGAAATGGATATCAAAAACAGAAGTGATAATTCAGGCTAAAAACCCTCTAAAAGCTCCTAGAAACAGATATACATGTACTGCTCCAGCAAAAGAGAGCAGGTGGTATTGGCATAGTAATTTATGGATTATTAAATAGTACACAATCTTACTTTTAACTATATTGACTAAGTAAAGTTTAGTCTTTAAGACTAATATAACTTGATGACACTTGAAACTATTAGCTTTTTTTGCTATAATCCTTTTACATAATATATAAGGAAATAAAAATGGCAAAACATCAGTTTCAAACAGAAGCAAATCAAATATTAGACTTAATGATTCACTCACTCTATTCAAACAAAGAAATTTTCATTCGTGAGTTAGTTTCAAACGCTTCAGATGCACTAGATAAATTAAATATGTTAGTTTTAACAGATGAAAAATATAAGGGTATTACATTTAACCCAAGAATTGACATTGTTGCAAATAAAGAGGCTAAAACTTTAACTATTAAAGACTCTGGTATCGGTATGAACGAAGAAGATTTAATGAATAATCTTGGTACTATTGCAAAATCAGGTACTAAAGCATTTTTAGAGAACTTAACAGGAGATCAAAAAGAGGACTCTAATCTCATCGGTCAGTTTGGTGTTGGTTTTTACGCTTGTTTTATGGTTGCAGACAAAGTAGAAGTCACAACTAAAAAAGCGGGTGAAGAGCAAGCATTTTTATGGACAAGTACAGGTGATGGTTCATTTGAGTTAGAAAATGCAACGCAAGATGGCCATGGTACTACAATTGTTATGCACCTTAAAGATGATGAAGATGAGTTTTTAGATGCACATCGTATTGACAGTATTATTAAAAAGTACTCTAATCATATTCCATTCCCAATTTTTATGGACAAAGAGAAGCATATTCCTGCTGTTATGGATGATGAAGGTAAAGAAGAGTTAGAGCCATCTCGTACTGAGATTGAAAATGAGCAGATTAATAAAGCAAATGCACTTTGGACAATGGCTAAAAAAGATATATCAGATGAAGAGTATAAAGATTTTTACAGCTCGATTGCTCACTCTTCAGAAGAGCCTTTAGCTTGGATGCATAATAAAGCAGAAGGTGCAGTTGAATATACTACACTTTTTTACATTCCTTCAAAAGCTCCAATGGATTTAAATAGAGTTGATTACCAAACAGGTATTAAGCTATATATTAATCGTGTTTTCATTACAGATGATGAAAAAGAGTTAATGCCAGTATACCTGCGTTTCCTTCGTGGTGTTATTGATTCAAAAGATTTACCACTGAATGTTTCTCGTGAGATTTTACAATCAAACGCAGTGATGCATAAAATTCAAAAATCATCAGTTAAAAAAGTTCTTTCAGAATTAGCAAAAATGGCTAAAAAAGATAGTGAAAAGTATGATGCATTTTATGCAGAGTTTGGAAATACACTAAAAGAAGGTCTTTACAATGACTTTGATAACCGTGAAAAAATCTTAGAGCTTATGAAGTTTAATACTATCAATTCAGATACTCCTGTAATGATAGAAGATTTTGTTAAAAATGTGGATGAAGAGAAGAAAGAGATTTACTACTTAACGGGTAAAACTTCTCTGTCTTTGTTAAAAGCTTCTCCTGCTTTAGAGAGATTTAAAGCTAAGGGAATTGATGTTTTAGTTTTAAACGAAGAAGTTGACACTATTATTTTCCCTATGGTTACAGAGTATAAAGATTATAAACTGATTCCTGTAGCTGATGCTAAGTTTGAAGAGAGTGAAGAAGAGAAAAAAGCTGAAGAAGAAGTTGCAAAAACTTACGAAGGTTTAGCAAAAGAGTTTAAAGATGCACTAGGTGAGGCTGTTAAATCAGTTGAGACTACATCTGACCTAACGGACTCTCCAGTTGCTATAAAAGTTGATAAAGAAGATCCATCTTATATGATGGCTCAGATGATGAAACAGATGGGGCAGGGTGGTGATACCCCAGAACCAGCTCCAATCTTACAGATTAATCCTAATCATGAACTTCTAATTAAGTTAAAAGACTCTGCTGATCAGAACCTTATAAATGATGCTGCACATGTACTTCTTGATCAAGCAAAACTATTTGACGGTCAAGAACTTAGTGATACAGCAGACTTTATATCTAGACTAAATAGAATTATCTCAAAAGCTCTATAACTATTTTGAATGAGTGCATTTGTAGCACTTGTTCAACAACTTACACTTTTTTGTGATAAATATATATAAAGAGATGAAATATATGTTACTTTGTAAATATGGAAAAAACAATAGAAAGAAGAACATTGAAAAATAGAGCGGTACGTTTCCTTGTTCAAAAGGCACAGAAGATATGCTTGGATTATTTTGGATATGATTATGAGTACTTACCAACAGAAGCTATTGCAGAACTAGGTGTAGAACTAGACTTGATTGATCACTTGGTTGAAGATTATGTAATTCAAATAATAAAATCAGATGCTGTATTTAGAGAGGCTCTTACAACTTTAAAAGAAGCCAAAGCAAATAATAAAGCCTTGGATTATACTGCGTTTAGAAACTTAGCACACAAAAATTTAGGTGTTGCAAGAAATCTTCGTATTAAGGATTCCGCTCAAGTTTTAGAAGATTTACTGAAAAAAGATGATTTAGCCTATCTTGAACACTCTTTAGAGATACTCAAAGCTTGTGCTATTAAGTTGAACCCAGTAAGTGCCTATGATGCACTTTACCTTATTCAAATTAAAAGTTCTTTTTAAATAATATAATTATTTTACAGAATTTGATACCTTCTCCAGTATATTTTTTGGTTTAGCACTAAACGTAGTTTTTTTCTCAATAGGAAGTGCAAATGCCAATAAAATAAATACAAATGAAAAAATAATTCCACCCAATATACTTAAAATGATTTTTAATTTAAAGTCATTCATATTTATCCTCTAGTTTTAGTAGATTAGCTCTGTTTATTTGTCATATATACCCAAAATTCTTTGTGTGTATGACCCTTGTTTAAAAAATATATCTGTAAAATGGAAACTCGATATAGTGTTATAAACATCTTCGCAAATGGCACAAAAAGACTTAGTCCAACAAGTGTTGATTGCTGCTTATCACCTTTAGAGTTCATCATCTCTTGCATACCAATATTTTTGCTAAGGTACATCCCAAAAAGTATCGAGAACAAGAAGTTTAGTATAAGTCCAAAAATTATGTAGGCTATAAAGTCTTGCTCATTAATTCCAGCTATCATTTAGTTATATTCCTTGATTTAATAGTGACATTGTATCAAATTTATGCATAAGCATTTATTTTTTTCTTAGTAAAGAAAGTTCCAAAAGGAATAAGTGAAGCGATGAAAAAGATTATGTTCTCTTTAAATGCCCATTTAGTATCTTGCCAAGCTACAACTAAAAGTACTAAGAATATTATAAAAAGAACACCATGTGCCATTCCTGCGATTTTGACAGCCATAGGCATTCCAAACATATATTTCATCGGCATTGCTATGAAAAGAAGTAGTAGATAAGACCAGCCTTCTATTGTATTGATAAGTGAGAACTTTTTTACACTATTATTAATCATTTTTTTGTTTTTTCCTCTGTAGGGGATTGTTTTTTTGGAAGTATATAATCAAAAGGTAACAATTATCCCATATTTAAAAAATTACAAAGTAGAGCAAAACTTTATTTAAACATCTTTACACTATACTAAGCTTACAAATTATGATTAAAGGTAATTTATGGAGACTAACCTCATATTAGAGGGTTTTAAATTTATGGGATTGGGAATGGGAACAGTTTTTCTATTCTTAATTATTATGATAGTATGTATGAATCTTATGTCAACTATTATTCATAAATTTTTCCCTGAACCACAACCGAGTGCAACGCCACCGGCGCAAAAAGATAACAAAAAAATTATTGCAGCTATAACTGCAGCAATTTCTCATCATAGACAAGGTTAAGGATAATAATGGCTAAGAAATTTATAGATGTAATGGATACAACTTTTAGGGATGGCTTCCAATCAGTTTTTGGTGGTCGTGTACTAATGAAGGATTTTTTGCCAGCTGTTGAGGCTGCGAAAAAAGCTGGAATAAATCACTTTGAGTTTGGTGGTGGAGCAAGATTTCAATCTCTGTACTTCTACTTAAGAGAAGATGCATTTGAAATGATGGATGAGTTTAGAAAGATTGTTGGTCCAGATGCTAACCTTCAAACTCTTGCTCGTGGTGTAAATACTGTTATGTTGGATACAGGTTCTAAAGAACTAATTGATTTACATGCAAAAATGTTTAAAAAACACGGTACGACTACTATTCGTAACTTTGACGCTTTAAATGACGTTGAAAACTTAAAATATTCAGGTGAGAGAATCTCTCATCATGGACTTAAGCATGAAGTAGTTGTAACTATGATGGATTTACCACCAGGGTGCCACGGTGCTCATAATGTTGAATTTTATGAGAAGACACTACGCGATATTTTAGATGCTGGTATTCCATATGATAGCATCTGTTTTAAAGATGCATCTGGTACTTCAAATCCTCAAAAGGTATTTGAAACTATTAAAATGGCTAGAAGTTTAGTTCCAGAAGGAACACACTTACGTCTTCATACTCATGAAACTGCTGGTGTTTCTGTTTCTGCTTATATGGCAGCATTAGAAGCTGGTGTTGATGGTATTGATATGGCTGCTGCTCCGGTTAGTGGTGGTACTTCTCAACCAGATATATTAACTATGCTTCATGCAACTAAGGGAATGAATTTTGACCTTGGTGGTTTAGAGATTGGTAAGATTTTAACATATGAAAAAGAGTTACAAAATTGTCTTTCTGATTATTTTATACCACCAGAAGCAACAATGGTTTCTCCAATTATTCCATTCTCACCAATGCCAGGTGGTGCACTTACTGCAAATACTCAAATGATGCGTGACAACGACATTTTAGATAAGTTTCCAGAAGTTATTGCCGCTATGCAAGAGGTAGTTGAAAAAGGTGGTTACGGTACATCTGTAACACCTGTCTCGCAGTTTTATTTTCAGCAAGCACTTAACAATGTTATGCAAGGTCCATGGAACGCTATCGCACCAGGTTATGGAAGAATGGTGCTTGGATATTTTGGTAAAACTCCAGTTGCTCCAGATCCAGAGATTATGAAAATAGCTTCTGAGAAGTTAAATTTACTTCCAACAACAGAAAAGGCGTTAGATTTAGCAGATGCTGATCCAGCGAAGTCTTTGGAAAATTGGATTAATAGACTTAAAGAGGAAGATATTGAGATAACAGAAGAAAATATCTTTATTGCAGCAGCATGTCAAGATAAAGGTATCGCATTCCTTAAAGGTGAAGGCGAGTTAAACGTACGTAAAATATCAGAAATGAAAAAAGATTGTGAAGAAGGAAGTTCAATGGGTAGTGGAAATTATACAGTAGTAGTAGATGGTCAAAAATTTAGTGTTCAAGTTGCAGAAGGTGACGCAAATATTCAAGTTGTGGCAGTAGATGGTGAGGCGGCAATAGCAGCCCCAACTCCGAATGCACCTATAGGTGACGGTGTAGAAATTAAAGCATTACTTCCAGGTAGTGTTTGGAAAATAGTTGCTAATCCAGGTCAAAGTGTAAATGAAGGTGATGTGCTTATGATTCTAGAGTCTATGAAAATGGAAATAGATGTTATCGCACCAAAAGGCGGAGTACTTAAAACTATAAATGTTGCTACAAATGATAAAGTTGTAGAAGGTCAAGTCGTAGCTGTTATAGGATAAGCGAATGAAAAATATTCTAATGAAATTACTTGCCTTGTTTATGCTTTTTACATTTACAAGTGCATTAGCGAACGAGCATGTAACAGCAGATGCTAAAATGTCAGCGCATCAAGAAGAGACTTATCATACAAAGCCTTTTTCTGAAATGGTTGGTGGATTTTTAAAATCTACGGGTGTTAATGCATTTTTAAACCCAGATCCAGAAGAAATGAATGCTCATGGTGAAGAGATGAGCGACTTCCATAAATCATGGGGTCGTATTATTATGATTATTATTACATTCTTTCTGTTTTGGTTAGCAATTAAGAAAGGATTTGAGCCTCTTTTGCTTTTACCAATCGCTTTTGGTGGACTTTTAGCCAATATTCCAGTTGCAGGTATTGCTGGAGAGCATGGATTTTTAGGTGTTATATATAATATGGGTCTTTCAAATGAGATGTTTCCTATTATTATCTTTATGGGTGTTGGAGCTATGACTGATTTTGGTCCACTTCTCTCAAATCCTAAAACAGCACTTTTAGGTGGAGCAGCTCAATTTGGTATCTTTGGAACCTTGGTTGGTGCAGTTGCACTTTCTCAAGCTGGATTTGTTGATTTTACTCTGCAGCAAGCATCGGCAATTTCAATTATTGGTGGTGCGGATGGTCCAACATCTATCTTTATAGCTACTAAACTTGCACCTGAGCTTCTTGGAGCTATTGCGGTTGCATCTTATAGTTATATGGCGATGGTACCAATTATTCAACCTCCGATTATGAAAGCATTAACAACAGATGCAGAGAGAAAAATCAAAATGACTACACTCCGTCATGTGTCTCGTTTAGAGAAGTTAGTTTTCCCTATTATGGTTCTAACTCTTGCGATTTTAGTATTACCAGAATCAACACCACTAATTGGTGCGTTTATGTTTGGTAACTTCTTAAAAGAATCAGGTGTTGTTGAGCGTCTAAATGATACTCTTCAAAATTCACTTATCAATATAGTAACTATTTTCTTAGGTCTTGGTGTTGGTTCTAAACTAGCAGCTGATCAGTTCTTAGTTCCAGATACTATGTTTATTATGGCTCTTGGTATTATTGCATTCTCAGTAGGTACTGCTTCTGGTGTTCTTATGGCTAAAGTAATGAATATGTTCCCAGGACATAAAGTTAATCCATTAATCGGTTCTGCTGGAGTTTCAGCAGTTCCAATGGCAGCTCGTGTATCAAATAAAGTTGGTATGGAGTATGACCGTTCTAACATGCTTCTTATGCATGCTATGGGTCCAAATGTAGCAGGAGTAATAGGTTCAGCAGTAGCAGCGGGAGTTTTAATCTCACTGTTTCAGTAAAATCTAAATAGCGGCGCGATTGCGTCGTTACTTCTTCGTCATGTGCAATAGCACACTTCCTCATCAGTGCCTAGCACTCACACCACTCTTTAAATTTATTCGACGTTATCTATTATGATTTTATTAATTGAAAGAAAAAGAAAGAAGTTTAATTATTTCATTACTGAAATAATTAATGGCACTACATTATGACTTTTTGTTTTATCTATAAAGCCGTCAGCGCCTAATGATTCAGCTTCTCTTTTATTGTTCTCACCAGTCATGGAACTATTTACAATTATTGGAATATCTTTTGATAGAGGGTTTGCTTTGAGTGTTTTAATTACAGTGAATCCGGACATCTCAGGCATCTCAATATCTGTAATGATTGCAGGAATTTCAGATGCATTTTCACCTAAAGATGCAATATGCTCAACAAGTTTTTTACCATTATCAAACATTTGCATCTTAAGATTCGCATTTTTAAATATATTTATTAGTGCTCTTTGTGCTGTTTTTGAATCCTCTGCAATTAACACAGTTCCGTTTTGTAATTTTGAAGGTATCGTTGATTTGTCTAGCTCTAAAGAGTCTAATTCTACATCAACCATAGCTTGTGGAATAACATCCGCAAGAAGTTTTTCATAATCAAGGATTAGACAGAGACTTCCATCTTCTAGTCTAGTATCGTTGATTACAACACCATCCTCTTTAAGTCTATAACTATCCGGAGCATGCATTTCATTCCAGTTTTTCTTTATAACTCTAAATGCAGACATAATTCTAAGCCCGATGATAATACCATTAAAGTCACAAATTAAAATATTTGATTTTTGAAGATCAGTTTTAGTCAGTGGATTACCAAGCCAAGCTGGAAGATCTAAAATAGGTATCTGTAAGCCACGAAGGATAATTGTACCTTCAAGCAGTGGATGTGAGGAAGGTATCTGAGTTAAAAAATGGTTTTTTGATTCTACAACTTCTCTCGTTTTAAAAACATTTATCGCATAGTATGCAGAACCCTCACTATCACTCACTCTAAAAACTAAAAGTTGAAGTTCATTGTTTTTGGCTAGGTTCGTGGCAGCGTCAACATTATCTAGTACAGACATTATTACCCTTTGATTAAATCTACTTTAATAGTATCTAAAATAAAATGAAATATGCTTGAAACTTAATAATGAAATGGTAAAATGACTATAATTTTAATAAAGGTTTTACCCGTGAAAATTTTAACACTTATGTTACTTATGTCTTCATTACTTTTTTCAAAGGTCTATTACTCAAAAATTGAGCCATACGAAGTTAGAAATATCTCATCCAATGTATCAGGTCTTGTTGAGTTTATAGATGAAGATATGATAGGTAAGAAGCTTTCGTCTAAGGCTTATATCCGTATTGATTCCGAACTTGATGCTAAAGAGTTGAAATATATAAAAGATAAACTGCTTTATCTCAGAGATACCGTAGCAGTAAATGAAAGTATGTTAGAAAACTTGAAAAAATCATTGATTAGAAAAAGAGAAAACTATAAGCAGATTGAGAACTTAAAGATTAAATCTCGTATTGAAAAAGATAGAGAGTTTTATGATTTAGTGAGTAGTGAAAATTCATATCTTGCAACGCAAAAAGAGATAAATTCTCTTAAGACTCAAATTACAGATTTAAAACTGCGTCAGGCTCAACTAATAAGAACTGTTAAAGATAAAAATCTTAGCGCTAAAGGTTTTATACTCTACTCTATAGATGTTAAAGTAGGTCAAGTTGTTGGAATGTCAACACCATTGGCTCGTATAGCAGATACTTCAAGAGCTATACTAACGATTTACCTTGATGAAGTAGATGTAACTGATGCAAAGAATAGAGTTGTAATAATAGATGGTAAAAAAACTAATTACAAAATATCTAGAATTTTAAATATTGCAGATTCAAAAAATATTTCAAAATATATGGCTCAGATTATCATTAAATCTCCAAAAATATTTTCAAAACTTGCAAAAATTGAGTTAGAAGAGAAATAGAATGCAAAATAATCTCACTGCCTGTTCATTAGATTGTTATGATGCCTGTGCTGTTGTTTATGATGAGGGCAAACTAAAAGCTTTAAAAGATGGACATACTCAGGGTTTTTTATGTCCGCATTTAAATCATTACTCTAAACATGAAACAATTACGATGCCGAGATATAAAGGCAAAGAGATAAGTTTAGATGAAGCCAAAGTGAAATTAAAAGAGATACTTGAGTCATCTAACAAAAATGAAATACTTCACTATAGAGGTTCTGGTAATTTTGCTTTGATGCAAGAAGTTACAGATCATTTTTTCTCTTCATATGGAGCGGTATTGACTGATGGAACTCTTTGCGATGGAGCAGGTGAGGCTGGCATTATAGAAGGGCGTGGCAGCAATAAAAATATGCCACTTAGTGAAATAGCAAAATCAGATGTAGTAATTATTTGGGGAAGAAATCCTCATACAACATCTTCTCACTTACTTCCTTTGATAAAAGGTAAAGAGATTATTGTTATAGACCCTCTTAAAACAAAAATAGCTAAAACTGCAGATCTATTTATTCAGATAAAACCTCACAGTGATTTGTATTTAGCAATGATGTTGACTCGCTTTTTTCATATACATCATGATTGTGATGAAGAGTATTTAAATGAGAGAGCAAGTGAGTTTGAAGAGTTCTATGAACTGACACAAACCATTAGAATTAAGGCAGTTCTAGAGGATATTGGTGTAACACTCGGTCAACTTGGAGAACTTTTAGAGTTAGTTAATAATAAAAAGGTTGCAATAGTCTGTGGTGTTGGCATACAAAAATATCTTGATGGTTCTGATGTTATGAGAGCAATAGATGCCTTTGCTGTGACACTTGGACTCTTTGGGAAAGAGGGGTGTGGAGTAAGTTATTTAGGTAATTCTAAAGAGGGGATAATATCACCATTTAACTCAAAAGCCAAGAGGGTTTCAAAAGTAAATACGGAGTTTTCTGACTTTAAAACAGTTTTCATTCAAGGAGCAAATCCACTTTCTCAAATGCCAGATTCTCAAAGAGTAAAAGAGTCGATAAGTAAGGTTGAAAATCTTGTTTATTTTGGACTTTATGAGAACGAAACAAGTGAGATAGCGGACTTGATTATTCCAGCAAAAAGTTTTTTATATAAGGATGATGTGAGAACCTCTTACTCTCATAATGCGATGATGAGCATGAATAAAGTCCAAGAGAGTGATAGTGGCATAAGTGAGTACGATTTAAGTGCTTATCTCTGTAAAGAGTTCAGGATTGAGCTTGAGTCCCAAGAGTTTTATCTCAAACATTTTAAAAATTTTTCCGTGCAAAGAATGGATGGTTGTCTTGTGGTTGAAGATAGAGAAATTACTCCATATAGAGATGATTTTGATACCGACGACGGGGAGTTTTTGTTTTTAGAGGAGTTTGAAGCTCACAATGCTAAAAATGAGCAACTGCATCTTATAACTCCAAAGAGTGCCACAAGTTTAAATTCTCAGTTTAATAGAGAAGAGCACGTCTATCTTCATAGCTCTTTAGGTTTTGTAAATGAGAGTGAAGTTATTATCAGTTCTGTAAATGGAACAGTAACACTTAGGGTAAAAAATAGCAATGACTTAAGAGAGGATTGTGTTCTAATTTATAGCGGAACAAGAGGTGTAAATAACTTAACATCTTCAAAACACTCTTTTGATGGAAAAAGTGCAATATTTCAAGAAAATAGAGTGCAAGTTACTCAAAAATCTTAAAATGAGAGAACCAACCTACAATGGTAGGTGTTCTCAAACTCTACAAATTCATTTCTTTTACTTTCATTTTGTATCATCATAATTAAAAAAACGGGCGTATAAAACACTTCTAAAACTTTCGTAATATATCTATTATATCATTTATGATAAAATCTTGTATATAAAAAGGCAAATAATTATGAATACACAAGAGTTAGATAAAAAATATGTTCTCTCAACTTATGGGCGTCAGACAATAGAGTTTGTGAGCGGTAAAAATGCAACCTTAACTGATGCTAATTCTAAGGAGTATATAGACTTTACTTCTGGAATCGGTGTAGTAAGTGTTGGTCACGCAAATGAGCGTGTAAACGCAGCTATTTGTGAGCAGATATCTAATATTACTCATATTTCAAATCTTTATCATATCGCTCCTCAAGCAAACGCAGCTCAAAAAATAGTTGAAGCTAGTGGATATGATATGCAGTGTTTTTTCGGAAACAGTGGTGCTGAGGCAAATGAGGGTGCTATTAAAATTGCTAGAAAATATGGTGAGATTAATGGTGAAGTGAAACGTTATAAGATTATAACTCTACAGCACTCATTTCACGGACGTACTATCACAACTGTAAAGGCTACGGGTCAAGAGTCTATGCATAACTATTTTGGACCATTTCCTGATGGTTTCGTATATGCTGAGACTATGAATGATATAGAAGCTCTTCTTGATGACCACACTTGTGCTGTTATGATTGAGCTTGTTCAAGGGGAGGGCGGAGTTCAGCCTCAAGACAGAGATGAAGTTCAAGCGCTAGAGAAACTTTTAAAGTCACGTGGTGTTCTACTGATTGTTGATGAAGTTCAGACTGGTGTTTACAGAACTGGAGAGTTCACTGCTTCACAAGTTTATGAGATTGAACCAGATATTATCACTCTTGCAAAAGGTTTAGGTGGTGGTGTTCCTATCGGTGTTGTAATGACTAGCCTAAAAGATGTTTTAAGTGCTGGTGACCATGGTTCTACTTTTGGTGGAAACTATCTGAGTACAACTGCTG
>JAGGWO010000188.1 GCA_021157485.1 Sulfurimonas sp.
ATGGTAAACTTTATGGGTAAAAGCATACGTCAAACCTCAACTCCTGCATTTCTTGCAAGAAAGTTTAATGCGGCTATAATCCCAGTAACGATGAGAACAGATGATGAAGAAAATTATACTTTGATGATATTTGATGAGATTCCTGTTCAAAAGACAGATGATGTTGATGCAGATATTCAAAACGCAACTCAACTTCAAGCTGATTGGCTAACTGAGCTTATCACTAAAGAGCCAAAATTTTGGTTTTGGCTTCACAGAAGATGGAAAAATGACCATCCTGAGATCTATAAGAAGTAGTTTTCTTACTCTTTTACTTTTGAGTCTTTAACCTCACACTCTTTACTTCTAGCCTCAAAAAGTTTTAAAATAGTTAAGAAAAACGCAGTAATTGCAGGTCCAAGTATCATTCCCCAGAAGCCAAATGTTGCAAGTCCTGCTATGATTGCAAAGAAGATAACAAGCTCATTCATTCTTGCATCATCCTCTTTTAAAAGCCTTGCATTTATCTCTTTTATAATGACCGGTTTAATAAATGTATCCGCAACAATAGATAAAACAACTATCGAATAAATAGCTATAAATATCGCGTTTGAGCTATTCCCAATAGAGAATTCATAAATCATAAATGGTAGCCACATCAATAGTCCACCAACTACAGGAATTAAAGAGGCAAATCCATACATAATTCCAAAAAGAAGACCGTTGTAACCCATAAAAGAGATTGCTATTCCAAAGAGAGCTCCTTGAAACATTGCGTTCATTATAATCGAGTAAAAAACAACACTCATAACAGAGGATAGCTCACGTGCTAAAAGAGTACTCTCATCAACTGACATCTGAACAACACGTTTTAAAAATTCTACAATAGTAGCACCATTATATTGAGCAAAAAAGTAAAAAACAACTACAAGAAAAGCATTTTTCAAAAAGCCCGCGCTAAAGGCTCCAACATGTCCTGCAACACGCAAAGCATTTGCTGTAATTGTAGTGATATTTACATCTTTAAGTGCATCACTGAAATAGGGTTTTAAAAAAAGTAAATATGGAGGAGGTGTCTCTAAAAAGTTTTTTACATAAACTTCTATTTTCCCCACCATTTCTGGTTCAATAGAGTTAAGCTGAATCGTTAAAGTTGCTAAAAAATAACCAAGTGGTGCAAAAAATAGAACTGCAAGAAGCAGACTAGAAACAAGGGCTGCTAAAAATTTATATCCGAAAAGCTTTTCAAAGTACTCCTGAATATTTGCAGTTGACACTGCTAAAAGTGCTGCGATTGTAATAACCAATAGAAAAGGGGCATACAATAAATACATCCAGTAAAGTGAGGTTGCAAAAAGAATAGCAATAAAAAACTGAGGTTTCATTAAAAAAGTGTCCCATCTTCATTTACATGAGTAATATTAAGCACATCATAAGTCATTCTCGTAGCCTTTCTTCCCTTAGAAGTTCGTTCTAGATAACCATTTGCAAGAAGATATGGTTCAAGTACATCTTCGACTGTACCCTCATCCTCACTTAAAGCTGCTGCAATCGTACTAAGTCCCATTGCCCTACCCTTTGCACTCGCTAAGAGTTTTAAAAGCCTTATGTCCATCTCATCAAAGCCGTGAGAGTTAATTCCAAGCTCATCAAGTGCATACTGAGTTCTCTTATGATTTATATCATTCTCATCTGCAACATCTGCAAAATCTCTTACACGACGAAGTAAACGTAGTGCAATACGAGGAGTTCCTCTGCTGCGTTTGGATATCTCAAGTGCCGCTTCATGAATTATCTCTTTTTCAAGTTTAATTGATGCCTGAGCTATTATTTGTGCCAGTTCATCAGAAGAGTAAAACTGCATACGAAAACTCATACCAAATCTATCACGAAGTGGATTTGAGAGCATTCCTGCTCTTGTTGTTGCACCTATAAGAGTAAAACGCGGTAGGTCAATTTTTACAGTCTGAGCAGCAGGTCCACTTCCTATAATTATGTCAATACGATAATCTTCCATAGAGGAATAAAGTATCTCTTCAACAGCAGGAGAGAGACGATGAATCTCATCTATAAAAAGAATATCACCCTCTTCTAAGTTAGTTAAAATTGCAGCTAAATCACCGCTTTTTTCTATCATTGGAGCGGCTGTAACTTTTATGTTTGCATTCATCTCGTTTGCAATAATAAGTGCTAAAGTAGTTTTTCCAAGTCCTGGAGGTCCATAAAAAAGAACATGGTCAAGTGCTTCATCACGTTTTTTAGAGGCCTCTATGAAAACACCTAGGTTCTTTTTAATCTGCTCTTGACCTATATATTCACTCCATGCATCAGGACGAAGTGTTATTTCATTTGACTCTTCATCAGCACTGAATGTCTCAATCTCAACTAATCTTTCCATTTTGCTCTCTTAATAAGTGTGAATTTCTTCAGGAAACTCTTTTGCTACAACTTCATCAGAATACTGTTTCATGGCCTCTTTAACTACAGAAGCTCCATCTATATATTTTTTTACAAATTTCGGTGTAAACTCTTCAAAAAGTCCCAGCATATCTGAGAAGACAAGAACCTGACCATCAACATCAACTCCAGCACCTATACCAATCACAGGAACAGAAACAGCCTTAGTAATTGCAGAAGCAATCTCGGCTTTTACACCCTCAAGAACTATACAGAAAGCTCCAGCCTTATCTATCGCTTTTGCATCTTCAAGAAGTTGAACCTGTTCATCATTCGTTTTACCTTTAACTTTATATCCACCCTCACTTCTTACAGATTGAGGCAGAAGACCGATATGTCCACAAACAGCGATTCCATTTGTTGTTAAGTACTCGACTATATCAGCCTTATCTTCACCACCTTCAATCTTTACACTATCAGCTGGTGTTTCTTGAAAAACTTTAATGGCATTTTTAAGCGCTTCCTCTTTGTTTATGTAAGTTCCAAAAGGCATATCACAAATTACAAAGCTATTTTGCGCACCCATACAAACTGCGTTTGTATGGTAAATCATCTGCTCCAATGTTGCACTGATAGTATCAGTTTTACCTGCGAAACTCATGTTTAAGCTGTCACCAACTAAAATCATATCACTACTAGGCTCTA
>JAGGWO010000158.1 GCA_021157485.1 Sulfurimonas sp.
TCATAAACATCAAAACAATACCAGTTGTAGTTTGAGCATGTAAGAAGTGCTCAAAAGGAGTGGACACTCTTTTAAAAGTCTTTTCCCAAGGGGCGTATAGTTTCATTTATGATTCCTTAAAATTATTGTTTGTATTATAACTTAAATAGAGAAAATCTGAAAAAACTCGTATAATACAGGTATGAATTTAAAAGAGCTGAAAAATAGGTCAATATTACTGTTTGGAAAGAGTAGGGCATTTTCTCCTGATGAGTTTCTTTCACAGATGAAATTTCACAAGATAACAGTTGTTAGTGAATTTAGTGATGATGTTGTCCTAGTTATTGATGGCAGAATGATGACTCCTTATGAGCAAAATCTAAGTGATGAGCTCTATGAGCAAAAAAAAGCTAAGGCTATTTCTATTGATATTTTAGAAAAAGAGTTAGCAAAAAGTATTGATGAAGATACTCTTTTAATGAGCTTGAAACTCTCGCATGACAAAGATAGACTTAAAAGTTTTATACAAAATACAATGATAAGTAATGAGCTCTTTTTTCGTCTGATGAAGATGTACTCATGGAGTGATGAAGACTTTTTTGAAAATGATGATAACCGTGATGTTAGTGCAGCTTATATTCTGCGTTTTTATGAAAATATAGAGAGAAACCATAACGTTCAGTTTGCAACAACTGGTTTTATTCACCTTGTGGCACAGACAAAAGATGCTAATCTTTTAAAAGAGATTTCAACTCTAAAACCATTACAGTTTCATCCAAAGATAAAAGCTGCTATTGCTATGAGTATTTATTGTGATGAAAGTATGCAGAAGAAATTTTTTAAGACAAAAGATGAGAAAATTTTAGAAGCACTTTCGTTTAATAAGAATTTGAGTAGTTCACTTGTTGAAGAGTTCCTACAAGATGAAAACCTTGGAAGTAATCTAGCAAGAAGTGTGAAGTTAAATGATGACCTTTTTGAGTCGTTGAGAGAATATACAACAAGTCTAGCACTCAATGAGAGCTTGAACTTAAAGATGCAAGAGCAACTTTTAGCAGTAGATGATTTGAGTATCAATTATGCACTCTCACTTAATAATAGTCTTGATAGAAGCATTATAAATAGACTCTTAGAGTTGAAAAACAGCGAGATTGAACAAGCTATTTATGAAAATAGTGCAACTCCTGTGGAGATATTAAACGCAGCGTATGAAGATTCGAAAAATCACATGGCTTTAGCCAAAAATGAGAGTACACCCATAGAGCTTCTGTATCAACTGCAACTTGACTCTAGGTATGAGAGAGCAGTGAAAATAAACGCAGGATTTGGAAAACATATACAGACACAAAATATAGGATGGTTATGAAAGCAACAGATTTAACAAAGAGTTTAACGGCTTTAGTAGAGCAAAAAGTACCGACATTTCTTTGGGGAGCACCCGGAATTGGAAAATCTTCTATTGTCAAACAGATAGCAGAAATGAAGAATGTAAGTTTCATAGATCTTCGTTTAGCTTTGATGGATCCGACTGATTTAAAAGGGATTCCTTTTTATGATAAAGAGAGTCACACAGCACTCTGGGCACCACCTGCGTTTTTACCTAAAGAGGGAGAGGGAATTCTCTTTTTAGATGAGTTAAACGCAGCTCCTCCCTCTGTTCAAGCTTCAGCTTATCAGCTAATACTAGACCGTCAAGTTGGAGAGTATAGACTCCCAGATGGATGGGCAATAGTTGCTGCTGGAAATCGTGAGGGAGATAGGGGAGTGACTTACCGTATGCCTTCCCCTTTGGCAAATAGATTTGTGCACTTTGAGATGGAAGTAAACGCAGATGATTGGCGTTTTTGGGCTTATAAAAATAAGCTAGATGAACGTATAATCGCTTACATATCTTACAAGTCAGAGCATCTATTTACTTTTGATGCTAAGAGTGAGACTAAGAGCTTTGCAACTCCTAGAAGTTGGGAGTATGTAAATAGCATCTTAAAAAGTAATATGGATGAAACGCTACTTTTAAACGCAGTCAGCGGAGCAGTTGGAAAAGATGTTGCTGTCGGATTTTTGAGCTTTACTAAAGTGATGAATAGGCTTCCAGATATAAACGCAATACTTCAAACCGGAGAGGGTGAACACTCCGTTGAGGTTGATGTCTTATATGCACTGAGTACCGGACTTGTAAGTGCTGTATTAAAAGATGAAACGCAGCTTGATAATCTTCTTAAATACACTCTTGATATGAAAGGGGAGTTTGCTGTTATGATAGTTCAAGACCTGCAAAGAAATGGTGTAGCTATGGAGCACTCTGATGTTTTTAAAGAGTGGGTTAAAAAGTTTATATATCTACTAGAGTAAAAGATGAATTTTGATACAAAAATCTCTCAGGCCAAAGCTAAGCTTTTAGTCGATTATCCTTATTTTGGAACTTTAGCATCAAAGTTGGAGCTTGTTTTAAATGATGATATTCAAGCATTTAAAGGTGATGGAAAAAAGCTGGAGTACAGTAGTGACTTTTTAGAAAACGCAGAGATTAGTGAGTTAGAGTTTATCTTGGCAAATGGAGCTATGCATCGCTCTTTAGCACATGAAAATAGAAAGAATGGACGTAGTGGTTGGCTCTGGCAGATGGCAACGGATATGGCTATAAATGATATGCTCGTTGAGAATGGACTAGATAAGCCAGATGAAGCTCAGTATAGAGTTCGATTTAAAGGTATGTATGCTGAAGAGATATATGCCGAGTTGAAGTCTGATATATTACGTGAAGATGATGAGTTAGAGTATGAATCTGATGATGCTAGTGATGTTCAAAACAACGATAATACGGAAGAAGAAAAACAAACGCGAGATGAACTTCAAGAAGAGATACTCCAAGAACAGCTCTTAGCCCAAGAAGCTATCTCACTTTTAACATCAGAATTTAAAAAAGGTGAAGCTCCTTCTTTTATAGATAGATTTTTCAAGTTGGATTTCTTCTCAAAAAGAGATTGGAGAGATGAGTTAAAGTCTGCACTTGATAGATATTTTAGAGATGATTATGTGCTTATTCCACCAAATAAAAAGTTTCTCTCACAAGGTATCTATCTTCCATCAACAACTTCTCAGACTTTCAGACTTGTTATAGCAGTTGATAGTTCAGGTTCGGTTGATGAAGCACTACTGAGTCAGTTTTTGAGTGAGGTAAATTTTTTGATGAGTTTAGTTTCTCATTATCAGATAGAGTTGATAGTTTGTGATGAGAAGATTCATTCTCATAAAACTTTTTATAGTGGTGAGACTCTTGAGGTAGATATAAAAGGTGGTAGCGGAACTAATTTTAGACCTGTTTTTGAGTTTGTGGACTTAGAGTTTGATGATGTGAAACTGCTGCTTTATTTTACAGATTTAGAGGGTAAGTTTCCTCAAGTTGAGCCAAGTTATAGTGTGAAATGGATATCTCCAAAAGAGAAAGATATCCCTTTTGGAGAGATAATAGTTATATAACTACTTGATTTTTTCCTGCATTTTTAGCTTTGTAGAGCATCATGTCTGCTTGGTTGATAGTCTCTTCTAAACCCTCTTCAAGATAGAGTGAAACGCCAATTGAAACTGTGAACTCTATAGGCTCTTTTTTATCTGAGTAAACTACTGAAGATTCAACCTCACGTCTTAGCCTATCAAATATTTCAACTGCAGAAAACTTGTTAATATTTTTAAGTACTACACAAAATTCTTCCCCTCCAAAACGTGAAACTATATCTCTACAATTAGTATTTGACATAAGAACATTTGCTAAGTGAACTATTACGTTGTCGCCAGTATCATGTCCATAGATATCATTGATTTTTTTGAAGTTGTCTATGTCTATCATAGCAATTGCAAACTGTTCATTCATTCCATCATCGTTTATATAATCA
>JAGGWO010000126.1 GCA_021157485.1 Sulfurimonas sp.
TACATCTCTAAACGCTCTTCAATAGAAGCTGGAAGAATTTGGTTTGATATTGGAGAGAACATCTCATCCATCAGACGCTCTTGTTGCTCTCTTTGCATAGTTAATCCAAAAAGACAACCGCAGTAGTCTTGACGATAGAGTTGTTCCTCTTTTGTAACACGACTTTGGTCTTGCGAGCCACCACCAGAGCGATAATCAACAGCTATAAACTCAACACCATTTTTCTTATAAAATTCATCACCAACACGCTTGAGTTGCTCTTGTGATTTTAGAGGACTTACAAGCAAGGTTGTAGTAATCTTTTTCTCACCAATTTCAAGAGCTTTTTTAGCACTAACAGAAAATCGTTTATCAAAACAGACTTCACAACGAGCACCTTTTTCAGGTTCATTTTCTAAACCTTTTACAGCTTGCATCCAGTTTTCAAAATCATACTCACCTTCAAGTAGCTCAATTCCAAGTTTTTTACATGAACGTTCTACGTCAAGTAAACGCAGTTGATATTCAGAATATGGATGGATATTCGGATCATAAAAGAAGCCCGTGAGCCTCTCGTTAGGGTAGTCCTGTTGTAGTTTTTCTAAAAAAAAGTGGGAATCGACACTACAACATATATGGACTAAGATAGGAGTTTCCTATTTACTCTCAACTACTTCAACAGAGTCGATTGAGTCTTGACCTTGAATTTGTGAAAGAACTTTAAAGCTCTCTTCATCATCTTCATCGATTGCACCAAAAACAGTATGAACACCATCTAAGTGAGGAGTGTCAACAAAAGTGATGAAAAATTGACTTCCCCCAGTGTTTGGTCCAGCGTGAGCCATAGATAATGTACCAGGTCTGTGAACAGATGTATTTTTATCAGTCTCACACTCTATAGCCCAATCAGGACCGCCAGCACCAGTTCCATCAGGACATCCACCCTGCGCCATGAAACCAGGGATTACACGGTGAAAGTTTAAACCATCATAAAACTTAGAGTCTGCTAAGTGTGCAAAGTTAGCAACTGTATTTGGAGCTTCATCTGGAAAAAGTTTTAACCAGATAACACCTTTACCTGTTGTGAATTTTGCGTATTGAAGTTTACTTAACTCATCTGCACTTAAATCGTAATTTTTTAATTTTGCTCTACCAAACATTTTATAGCCTTAGTTTTAATTTTTGAAATTATAGTTAAACTTTATAAATATTGCTATAATTCTCAACATGCGAAACACTCTTAATAATATTCACAGGTACTTTTTACTTAAAGTTAATAGTATAACTATAAAGCAAGCTAATATATTTACTACACTCTTCATCTTTGCGTTTACTATTATCTTTGCATATCTATTGATTAAAGAGAACTACTCTGATTATGAAAGAGCTTTGTTTGAGCAAAAAGCTCATTATAATAATGCTCTTTTAAGTGAAGAAGAGCAGCTTTTGCAAACTCAAAAACAGCTAAAAACTCTGCTAATTAAAAATACAATTGCTATAGCTACTTTAGCATTTATACTTTTTGCAATAATGCTTGGATTACATAAGATTTTTAATACTATTTTACAAAGAGATATAGATGCCTTTTTAGACTTTTTTAAAAAAACAGCACATAATGAACAGGTCTTAAATCCTCATGCTATCTTTTTTAAAGAGTTTAAGGTTATGGTCCGACATGCAAATAGCATGCTGCATACTATCAGTGATCAAAAAACAGAACTTCGAGAGTTAAATGTACATCTTGAAGATAAAGTAAAAGATAAGACTAAAGATTTAGAAGATATTTTAGCTGCTCAAAAAGAGTTTTTAAGATATACAGTTCATGAAACCAACACACCACTGAGTGTTATTTTAACCTCTTTAGAACTTTATGAGATGAAGCATGAAAAAGATAAACATCTATCAAAAGTTGAAGCTGCTGCAAAAAATATATTTAATATTTATGATGATTTGAGTTATCTAGTAAAAAAAGACCAGATTGAGTATCATAAAGTTGCTATCAATATAGATCAATTTATACAGAGCAGGATAGATTTTTTTAGTGAAGTTGCACTATTGTCAAAAGTAGAGTTCAGCTATATTTCAGAAGTTGAAGATGTGTATATATATTTTAATGAAACTAAACTACAAAGAGTTATTGATAATACATTGACGAATGCTATAAAATATACATATCAAAATGAGATCATAGATGTTGCTTTAAAATACTCTGGTTTATTTGTAGATTTCTCCGTTGGAGGTCACTCTCAACCAATAAAAGATGTAGATAAAATATTTGATGAGTACTATAGAGAAGGTACCAAAAACTCTAAAGCAATCCAAGGCTTTGGTATAGGTTTGAGACTTGTTAAAAATATTTGTGATGAAGAGAGTGTAAATATATCAATTATATCAGATGACAAAATAAATATGTTTACATATAAATTTAAAGTTATGGGGGAATAAGTGAAGATACTTTTACTAGAAGATGAGGTAATGTTAAATGAATCAATAGTAGAGTATCTCGAAGCATTAGGGCATAGTATAGATAGCTATTTTGATGGGCTTGAGGCATTTAACTCTATAAAAGAGAACTCGTATGACTTGCTTATTTTAGATATTAATGTGCCAAATATGGATGGACTTACATTTTTAGAAAACATACATGAATTGAAAATTCAAACTCCTGCTATTTATATTAGTGCTTTAGTAGATATAGAAGATATCTCTCGTGCTTATAATCTTGGTTGTTTTGATTATCTGAAAAAGCCGTTTCATTTAAAAGAGTTGGCGCTGCGTTTAGATAGAATAGTTCTTTCAAATGAAGTTCCACGTGTTCATCTTCGTCTTTCTAAAAACTATAGTTATGATCAAGAACATTCAACCCTTTTGTTTAATTCAGTCTCTCAAACACTGACTAAAAAGCAGTCTCAAATAATTGATCTACTTGCTAGAAACAGAGGTAGGGTAGTTGATTTTGATCAATTTCAAGCTTATGTGTGGGATGAGGTAATAGTAGATAATGCAACTATA
>JAGGWO010000200.1 GCA_021157485.1 Sulfurimonas sp.
AAAGAGAAACGAACAGCCCTAATCAGTTCGGCTGTTACTGGGAAAATTGATGTGAGGGAGATAGCATGATTTCAATAATAAACAATACAATAAACTTAGTGAATAGACTTCAAGAAGTATCAAAAAATATAAATGAAATTGAATTTAAGAATCTATTAGCTGATATTTCTAATTCACTTGCTGATGCTAAACTTGAAGTTATTAGTGTTAAAGAAGAGCTAGTTAAAGCAAAAGAACGAAATCAGATATTGGAATCTGAAATTAAGAAATTAACGAGTGGTGTAAATAGCATGTTATTGGTTGGAGATATTTATGTGAAGGATGGCGAAGGTCAATATTGTACAACATGCTGGGACAGTGATGAAAAAGCAATTCGCATTCAAGAAGAAATTCCAGATTTTCAAATAATTACAGGACATAAATATATATGCCCTATTTGCTCTAGCAAATATAAAGGTAAATAAAAAATATGAGACAGTTCTACAACACCTTTCCAATTTGGCAGTCAGTGAATGCTGAATTAAGTTGGACATACTATGTACGACTCATAAGACTAGAAAATAAAGACGCTAGAGAGCTAACAGTAAATAGTAAAGGGGATATGTGATGAGTGAATATACACATAGCATCAGCAGTATTAGAAGCTACATACAAAAAATATATACAGATGGACTTAGCCGAAGTAAGCACCTTTCAGATAGAGAGATAGAAGAGATACTTACAAATATTGGTCTCTTTAAATTTAAAGGCTATGTTAGAGTTTATAAGAATGATATGTGCAGTCACTCTGTAGATGATGTCCTTATTCTATACTTCTTTGACAAGTATCTGACTAGAATGATTATGGATGTAACATCGAGTGTGGAGACAAAGCTTAAAACAACTCTTGTAGAGCTTTGCTACAAACAGATAAAGGTATTACCTAACGGTCATCCTCAGAAAAATAATCCATTTTTTTATCTTATACAGGATAACTACAAGCTTGTTGAGAAAAATGATGAAGAGGTGGAATTTTCTCTTAATTATGGTTCAGTTCGTACATGGAAAAACTCAGAAGTTGAGACAAATGAACATGAATCATATTTACACTATGGACTTTACTACAAAGATACTTATGACTTTGAGACAAACAAGCAACACTTTCTAGCTACTGAAACTTTGATGAAGATACATGCTGGGATTAACTATCCACCTTTTCACTACTTCATCGAGAGTGCCACACTTGGTACAGTCATAGAAATTGTTAAGTATCTAAAGATAGGTAACTATGATGTGCTTCAAAAAGTTGCTGCTAAGTTTGGTGTAGCAAATGCAAATATAGACTTTACTCCCTATCTTGAAAGACTCAAAGAGGTAAGAAATAGAGCTGCGCATAGAGAAAGAATATTTAATCGTAGCTATCGAAGTATTAGTAGGGTAAGGCAATTCCACCGAATCAGTCAAGGGCTCAGTGACCATAAATTTATGGATGTTTATATGTTCTTATTCTCTATGCTAGGTAAGATAGATGGATTTAATAATGCTACAGAGTTTGAGGATGGTGAAATTCTAAGACTGTTTGATGCATTTAAGGAAGATCATTTAATTGAACAAGATTCAAAATCATTGACAACAAAAATAAGTAATGATGAGTTTGAAAAAGTTAAAGGATTTATTTTAAATAGGATGAGATAAAAAAGCCAAACGTAAAAGGGCAGTGCAATACTTCCCAACAGAGGTTCAGCGTTTGTTAGAGTAGAAGTATAACAAAGTATACTAAAGGTAAGACTTAAAGTAGTACCTTAGTTATGTAATTGTAACAATAGGTTACTAGAAATTTAAAATAGGACTCAGTGAGTACCGAATTAATTTCGTATGTATTTATGATTCAAGACACAGTGTGTCTCGAATTGAATTTGATATAAAAGGTAGGGGAAAAGATGAGCAAACACAAAGAGAGACAGTTCCAGATAGAGATAGTGCAACACCTAACATCCAACAACTATGTTGAGGGTGACGCAAGTGGATACGACAGAGAACTTGCTCTCTACTCTGATGATCTTATTACTTACATAAAATCTACTCAGCCTCAAGCCTATGAAAAGATGCAAAAAAGAGAAGGTGCTAAGACCGATACCGTACTATGTAAACATGTAGCAAAAGAGATGGATAAACACGGTTCACTACACTGCCTTAGAAAAGAGGTAAAGTATATCGGATCTAAGTTCAAGCTGTGTCAATTTAAACCAGAATTACATAATCCTGACACTCAAACTAAGTACGATGCCAACATACTTAGAATTGTGCAAGAAGTTACAACGAAGAGTGGGAACGAAAGAATAGACTTAGTACTATTTCTAAACGGTATCCCTGTTGCTACACTAGAACTAAAAACAGACTTCACTCAAAATGTGCAAGATGCTATCAAGCAGTATAAATACGATAGACCAGCAAAAGGTGAAGCACTCCTAGAGTTTAAACGAAGAGCCTTAGTTCACTTTGCAGTAAGTACGGATGAAGTCTATATGACTACCAAGCTTGCAGGTGCTAAAACTTTCTTCCTACCGTTTAACAAGGGTCGTGAAGATGGAAGTGCAGGCAACCCACCTAATCCTAATGGGTATGCAACTAGCTATCTATGGGAAGAGGTGCTAGAGAGAGAATCCATCTTAAATATTATTGCTAGATATGTTCACTTAGAAGTAAAAGATAAAGAAGATCATCAAGGTAAAAAAAGTAAAAGTGAAACTCTTATCTTTCCAAGATACCATCAACTGGATGTGGTGCGAAAGCTGTTAGCAGACACAAAAGCTAAAGGTTCTGGAAACCACTACCTAATCCAACACAGTGCAGGAAGCGGTAAGTCAAACTCTATCGCATGGCTATCTCATCAACTCTCTTCACTTCATAACGATGCAGAGGAGTCGGTGTTTGATTCAGTCATTGTTATTACAGATAGAACTGTACTGGATAATCAACTCCAAGAGACAATATCAAGCTTCGAGCATAAAGAGGGTGTGGTTGTTGGGATTACAAGAGAGGGATCTAATGAATCTAAATCTACACAGCTTGCAGACGCATTAGAGCGTGGAGCAAAAATCATCATCACTACCATACAAACATTTCCATTTGTGCTAGAGGCTATCCAAGAGAGAACAACACTCAAAGATAGAAGCTATGCCATCATCGCTGATGAAGCTCACTCGTCACAGACTGGCTCAACTGCTAAACAGCTACGAGAAGTGTTAACAGCAGAGCAGATTGAAGAGGGAGTGGAGCTTAGTGCAGAAGATATTATCACAGCTCAACTAGAATCAAGAAGTGCGAGTAGTAGCCTAAGCTTCTATGCTTTTACTGCAACTCCAAAGACAAAGACACTAGAGATGTTCGGTGTTCTTCCACACCCAGACGAAGCACCATCGGAGACAAATAAGCCTCATGCCTTTCATTTATACACAATGAAACAAGCTATCCAAGAGGGATTTATCCTAGATGTTCTTCAGGGATACACCACTTATAAACTCTACTACAAACTAGAACATAGCGATATGAACCATGATGAAGAGGTTGAGAGTAAGCGAACTAAAGTGAAGATTGCCAAGTGGTTAAACATCCATCCTCATAACATCGCTCAAAAGATAGAGATAATCTGTGAGCATTTCCGTACACATGTAGCTCATCTACTAGATGGACAAGCTAAAGCGATGGTAGTAACATCAAGTAGAGCAGCTGCGGTTAGATATAAACTTGCATTTGATAAGTACATTAAAGAGAACAAGATTGAAAAGCAGATGCAGGCGATGGTTGCATTCTCAGGAAAAATTACTGATGATATAGAGGGTGCAGAGAAAGAGTACACAGAAGCTAATATGAATCCGAACCTTAGAGGTAGAGAGATGCGAAAAGCATTTGATACTAATGATTACCAAGTGATGTTAGTTGCTAATAAGTTTCAGACAGGATTCGACCAACCAAAGCTATGTGCGATGTATGTAGATAAGAAGCTAGGGGGTGTGGATTGTGTGCAGACTCTCTCACGACTAAACAGAACTTATGCAGGTAAAGAACATACATTTATACTAGACTTTTTCAATGAAACCGAAGATATTAAAGAGGCATTTGAGCCGTACTACAACACAACAGAGTTAGAAGATGTGACAAATCCTAATATTATCTACGATATGCAAACAAAGCTAGAGGCAAGTACCATCTTTACTCCTACAGAAGTTGAGAACTATGCTAAAGCTTTCTTTGACCCTAAAGGTACTCAAGCATCTATGAGTTCTGCAATAAAACCAGCAGTTGATAGATACAAGGTGCAATATAAACAAGCCCTTGAGTTGATACAGGGGATTAAAGCGAACCTTACTATCGCAAAGAAAGAGAAGGACGAAAAAGCAATTCATAATTACGAGCTAGACCTTAAAGAGGCTAACGAAGTAAAGAATGCATTGGATATTTTTAAAAAAGACCTTATCAGCTTTGTACGAATGTATGAGTTCTTATCGCAGATAGTGGACTATGCAGATGAAGACCTACTGAAGCTATGGGCATTTGTGAAAGCATTGATTCCCAATCTAAAAACTTACGATGAAAAAGACCCTATAGATATTTCATCTGTAGAGCTGACACACTACAAGTTACATCAACAAAAGACTAAGAATATTGGTCTTAGTGGTGAAGATAATGAGTTAGGTGGAATTGAAGGTGGTGGAGCTGTAGCTAAAGACCCAGAAAAAGAGTTACTATCTCAAATCATCGGTCATATGAATGCACTCTTTGAGGGTGAACTTACAGATGATGATATGCTCAACTATGCTCGTACCATTAAAGATAAAGTGATGGAGAACTCCAAGGTAGTTGAGCAAGTAACTAATAATACAAAAGAACAAGCAATGATGGGTGGATTTGCAGAAGCGATTAACGATGCTGTAATTGAAAGCTTAGATGCACATCAAAACCTTGCAACTCAAGTTCTGAGTGAAGATAGAATACGAAAAGGTCTTGCTAATATTGTTTATGATTTGATTGTTAAAGGGCTTAAAGCTAGTTAATAACTCTTCATAATAGTTATATCTGATTTGTTAGGGTAGATATAGGGTACACTATTGAAAAAATATTTATTCTTAAAAGTACTACATGTCCCTTATTGTAGTTGTTTAAAGTAGTATAGACTTTTGAAATTACACGGCGGGACACCGTGCTTTTAGAATTATAGAATAAACCTTAAAGTCTGCATTAAGTCACATCTTCTGGGTTCATAAAAGTTTTGATAAATCTGTTTTTAGTTTAAAACTTTGTTTATCATTGGAGCGATAAATGACATTGGAGAGTCATCTTCAAGAGTCTTTCTCAACTCTTCTTGTGTTGTAATAGTTTTGATATCACTTATCTCTTTATTTAAAACATAAACAATTACAATTTTGTCAACGTCCATATCTTTTCTGTATGGGGCAGCAAGAGTTTTGTCATCTAAAAGAAGTACTGTATGTTTGAAATCTTTAAGTCCTGGCATGATGAATATACTTCTAATGAGTGAAGGTGCAGCACTAACGTCAGCGATAAACTGTGCATTATGATCTTTTAAATATGTGGGTGCTTTTGTATTAAAAAAGTTATTACAGATATGTGCACTATCTTTTGAAAAAGCAAAAACTAATTTGTATGTATTTGGGTTTAAAGTGTGAGCTTTTTTAAATTGATCATTTAGTTTTAAGTCACTCACACTTTGCCCAACAACTAATTTTGGTGTAACATTTTCTTCAACAGCACTTGAACTACACCCTATAAATAAAAAAGTAGCTAAAAGACCTAATAATATTTTTGTCATATTCTCTCCAATGAGTTTAATTTATAAAATAATACATAAGTAAAGTTAAGATATAAACTTTAAAGAATTTATTGTAAAATTTTACAAATTATTTTAAGGAAGTGCATAATGGCATGGGCAACAGCAAGACATATATTAGTAGATAGTGAAGAGAAGTGTAATGAGGTAAAAGCAGAGATTGAAAATGGGCTGGATTTTGGAGAAGCGGCAAAGGCAAATTCATCTTGTCCTTCATCTGCTCAAGGTGGAGATTTAGGTAAGTTTGGACCAGGGCAGATGGTTCCAGAGTTTGATAAAGCTATTTTTAGTGGAGATGTTGGTGTTCTTTATGGACCAATTAAAACTCAATTTGGATATCACCTAATCGACATTACTGGAAGAGGATAGTCTTTACCTCATGGTAAAAGTATCTGCAATCCAGATGAGTATGAATGAAGATTCATATTTAAATATAAACAAGGCTGAGCGATTAGTTCGTGAGGCTGCGTTTAATGGTGCACAAATTATACTTTTACCAGAACTTTTCACCTCTTTATACTTTTGTAAAGATATGGATGAAAAGTACTTTGCATTAGCAGAGCCTCTAAGAAATAACGAGTTAATAAAACAGTTTTCAGATTTAGCGTTAGAGTTAAATGTAGTTATATTAGTTAGTTATTTTGAAAAAGCTCAAGAGGGTAGTTTATGCTATTATAATTCACTTGTAGTTATAAACGCAAATGGAACTGTGATGGATAACTACCGCAAAACTCACATTCCAGATGGTCCAGGGTATGAAGAGAAGTTTTATTTTAAACCAGGTGATAGTGGCTTTAAAGTTTATGAAACTGCTTATGGAAAAATCGGAGTTGGAATCTGTTGGGACCAGTGGTTTTGTGAGACTGCACGCGCACTTTCACTTATGGGTGCTGAGATTATCTTTTATCCAACAGCTATTGGTAGTGAACCAGAGATTCACTTAGACTCAAAAGAGCACTGGCAAAGAGTTCAGATGGGACATGCTGCGACAAATACAGTTCCGGTTGTAGTTGCAAATAGAGTAGGTGAAGAAGTTGGTGAGAGCTGTAGTCTCACTTTTTATGGCTCCTCTTTCATAACTGATTATACTGGTGCTAAAGTAGCTGAAGCCTCACGTGAGGATGAAGAGATTATTTATGCTGATTTGGACTTGCAAGAGAACGCAAAGCAAAGAGAGTATTGGGGATTACTTCGAGATAGAAGGGGTAGTTGTTACTCTAAATTGTGTGAAGAATAATTTCTTCTAACTCTTCTAGCGGAGCGTGAATAATATTTTTAAATTGAGTACGGTTAAAAGTTTGCTGACGCTTTGCAAGTTGTCCTGTATGTACTGAAATATTCTCTACCATCTCTTCTTTACTAACTTTGTTATCAAGGTACTCCAAAACTTCAACAATTCCAATAGAACCCATCGCATGTGGCAGGCGTGAATACTTCTGCTCTAAATAACAAATCTCATCTAACAAACCTAACTCTAGCATCTTATTTGTACGCTTTGAAATTCTTTTTCTAAGCACATCTCTATCTACATCAATGTTAAAAATATTTAAATTTTCTATGATTGGCTTTGGAGGATTTTTTTTAAACCACGCAGTTGGTGAGAGTTTAGAAGCTTCGTATATTAAAAGAGCTTTTTCTATACGGTAGCTATCATTAGAGGATATTTTTTTCATATACTCTTCGTCAAGTTCACGTAAAAAATTGTAACAATTCTCTAAATCAGTCAGCTTCTTATTTACAGTTTCTCTTGTCTCATCTGTAATATTTGGCAGAGTTGATAAACCTTGAATAAGAGACTTAAGATAAAAAGATGTACCACCAACTATAACAAGATTTTTAGAATCTTTTTTGCATTCTTCTAAAACTTTTTGGTAAAGGTCTATAAAAATATCAACACTGAAATATTCATCAGGATTTAAAACATCAATACCAAAATGTTTTACTGCGTTTAGCTCTTCTTTAGAAGGTTTTGCAGAGACAATATCTATCTCTTTATAGATACTAAGAGAGTCAATAGAAAGAATATAAGCATCAATTTTTAAAGCAATTTTAATAGCTAAATCACTCTTTCCTGATGCAGTTGGACCTATGATAGCAAGTTGTTTTATATCTCTTTTCATTGTGAAATTATATCATTTTAAATCAACTTTAGGTAAAATAGCCATAATTAAACAAAGAGGGCTAAAGCTTGGAAAGAATTATTCAAAAAGCAAAAGATTTTAACGAATTAGTGATGTTTGAACACTCTATTTTTTCACTTCCGTTTATTTTTATAGCTATGATTGTTGCGGCTGATGGATGGTTTGGTTTTTGGCTACTTTTGATGGGTGTTTTTGCTGCTTTAAGTGCTAGAAATTTTGCAATGGGTGTGAATAGATATGCAGACCGTGATGTAGATGCAGCTAATCCTAGAACTGCAGATAGACCAAATGTAGATGGAAGACTCGATAGTTCAAGTATCATGATTTTTATCATTGTCAATGCGATAGTTTTTATAGCTGTTGCGTACATGATAAACTCTTTGGCCTTTTGGCTTAGCTTTCCTATTCTCTTTATTTTAGGCTCTTACTCATACTTTAAAAGATTTTCATCGATGGCACATATAGTTTTGGGTATCTCTCTTGGCCTTGCACCTATCGCTGGTGTTGTTGCAGTTCAAGCAAGCATTCCTCTCTGGTCAGTGCTGCTAAGTTTAGGTGTTATCTTTTGGGTTGCCGGTTTTGATCTGCTCTACTCACTTCAAGATATTGACTTTGACAAAGAGAACAATCTTCACTCAATTCCATCAATATATGGAGCAGAGGCGACGCTTTTTATATCAGCACTTTTTCATATGATGAGTGTGACTTTTTGGATGCTGTTTGTTTGGGCTTCTGGACTTGGATTTTTTGCTTACCTTGCAGTTATTGGTTCAGGCTTTGTTTTAGCATATGAGCAAAAACTTGTACGTAAAGATTTTACTCAGATTGACCGTGTGTTTTTTACAGTAAATGGCTATCTTGGAGTTGCGTTTTTCTTTTTAATTATTCTAGATAGGATGGTTGCATGAGTCCACGTTTAGTACCAGCTCCTATAAGTTTAGTTTTTAGTGAAGCCACAAATGATAGAGAAGCTTATGATAGAGAGTACCAACAGCTAAGTGAGTCGGATGATAATCCTATAAACAAGTGGCTTAAGTTAGCAAAAGCGAGAGGTGATACTGCTGAGACAGATCCAGTTCTTTTAAATCTTGTAGTTGAACTACATAACAAGCTGGATGCTCTGGAAAGATTTTTAAAAGATGAACAACCGGTGAGGGTTTCACTTATAAATGAGGCTGATATAGATGCTATTGGTTTTGAGCACTTTAGTATAAAAGAGGCAATGTTAGAAGAGGGTAAAGAGTATTATGGACGTGTAGAGATGCCAGTTCATCCAAAGCGTGATATAGGTATATTTTTTAAAGCTGAGAGTAATAAACTCGCAAGTATTATAAAAATTCATGAGAGAGATGAAAAAGAGTGGGGTTCTTATATGACTGCACGTGAACGTGTCTTAATTCGTGAAGCAAGAGAGAATAAAAAGTGAATTTAGAACAATTTAGCATAGAGTATGTAGTAGTTGCAATGGCTGGGATAATTCTGTATCTTTTGTATTATGTTTTTAGTAAAGATGCCCATTATTCAAAAAATATACGTTCAGTTGCTACTGTAGTTGAAGAGTTAAATAGAGAGCTTTTTTATCTCAAGAAAAAACTATCTGAAACGCAGCAAAACATTGAAGATAACTCTCAAAGAATGACTGATGAAGTTATCTATCAAGAGATAGAGCGAAGTGTTTATGACATGGTTCAACCTCTTTCTCATGGACTAAAACAACTACAACAAAATATAAATGCAATAGAAGTAGAGATTGACTCTCGCGTTTCAAATCTAGAGAGCGGAGTGAAGCAGATATCTATTCCTGCATCTATTCACGGAAATGATGATACGAAAATCATCTCTCTGTTTAAGCAGGGAGTATCACTTGATACTATCTCAAAAGAGCTTCATATCTCTAAGCCAGAAGTTGAATTTGTTTTAAAAATCAACAAAATTAAGTAGATAGATATTAATGTATTGTGCAGATAGAAAACTTTTTACACTCGTATCGATTCTTATCGGTATAAGTATAATTTTAACATACTCTCTATCTGTTTATACAACACTGCTTTTTGGAGTGAATGAGTTTCATTTTGCTATCAGACAGGCTATTTTTGGACTTCTTAGTATATCTATTATGTGGGGATTATCTCTGATGAACCCAGATATATGGCTCAATAGAGTAGGGTTCACTCTCTTTTTTGGCTCACTTATTCTTATGATTGCTATGCCATTTTTACCTGAAACAATTGTATCAGCAGTTGGTGGAGCAAAGAGATGGATTAAGCTTTTTGGTTTTTCACTTGCTCCTGTTGAGTTTTTTAAAGTTGGTTTTGTCTATTTTTTGGCATGGAGTTTTTCGAGAAAACTTGGTCATCATGATGGAATGGGTTTGGGAAAAGAGTTTCAACGTTTTATACCTTATGCTTTAGTTTTTATAGGAGCAATGTTCATTATTGCATTTTTGCAAAAAGATTTAGGACAGGTAGTCGTTTTGGGTTTAACACTTCTGTTTATGCTTATATTTGCAGGAAGTAGTTTTAGATTTTTCTTGAGTATATTATCTGCAATTTTTACTTCTATAATTGTTTTTATCCTTATAGAAGAGCATAGAATTATACGTATTAAATCTTGGTGGGCACTTGCTCAAAATAGTGTTTTAGAGATTTTTCCCGATTCAATTGCTGAGAAACTGAGAGTTCCCACAGAGATAGAACCATATCAAATAGGACACTCTCTAAACGCAATTCATAATGGCGGACTTTTAGGAACTGGACTTGGAAATGGAACTTTTAAGTTAGGTTTTTTATCTGAAGTTCATACTGACTTTATTTTAGCAGGACTCGCTGAAGAGTTTGGATTTATTGGTGTTTTCTTTATTGTATTTATCTTTATGTGGATGCTTCAACGTATCTTTAAAGTGGCAAATCGCTCGCAAGAGATGACAATTTATCTCTTTAGTATCGGTATAGGGCTTATTCTTGCGTTTTCTTTTATGGTAAATGCTTATGGGATTAGTGGTATTACTCCCATCAAAGGTATCTCGGTTCCATTTTTAAGTTATGGTGGTTCGGCAATGCTTGGTGCTGCGTTTGGTATTGGTATGATTTTAATGGCTTCTAAAAAAGCGAAGATGGATTAATTATGCAGGAGTTAAAATGAAAATTTGTATAACTGGTGGTGGAACTGGCGGACATCTTATGATAGCTCAGGCTTTAGTAGAGGCTGCTGTAGTTGAAGGTCATGAGGCGATATTTATAGGTTCAACTCATGGGCAAGATAGAAAATATTTTGAATCTCATAGTTCATTTTCACATGTCTACTTTTTAGAAACTACAGGTGTAGTAAATCAAAAGGGTCTTGGCAAACTAAAAGCACTTTACAAGATTTTCAAAGCATTTTTAACTTCAAGAAAATTACTGAAAAAACATAAAATTCAAGCGACATACAGTGTTGGTGGTTTCTCTGCTGCTCCTGCATCTTTTGCGACATTGAGTAGGTTTATACCACTCTTTATTCATGAGCAAAACGCAGTAGAGGGAAGACTGAATTCTCTGCTCAAGCCTTACGCAAAAAGATTTATATCTGCGTATGATAAAAACTCACCCATCCAAGGCTACCCAGTAAAAGAGATTTTTTATAAAAACGCAAGAGTGAGAGAAGATTTAAAAACTATCATCTTTCTTGGTGGTTCTCATGGGGCAAAAGCTATAAATGATTTGGCTCTTTCAGTGGCACATAAACTACAAAAATTAAATATTAAAATTATTCATCAAGCAGGTGAAGCTGATTTTGAGCGGGTTAAAAAAGAGTATGAAGATATGAAAGTTGAGGTTGAACTCTATAGTTTTACTT
>JAGGWO010000006.1 GCA_021157485.1 Sulfurimonas sp.
AGTTGTTTGAAGACTTGATAGTATTACCATGCATAGGATCACAAGACCATACAACTTTTAGACCTTCTTTTTCAACAGCACGGATTAGAGCAGGAAGACCATCACCTACTTTACCAGCACCCATTCTAACGATTACATTTAGACGTCCAGCTTCGTTCTCTGGGTTTAATCTGTTACAAAGCTTTACTAAATCTTCAGGATCCATAGTAGGTCCAGCTTTAACACCGATAGGATTCTTAACGCCTCTTAAATACTCAACATGGGCACCATCAAGTTGACGAGTTCTATCACCTATCCATAGCATGTGAGCAGAAGTATCATACCAATCACCAGTAGTAGAATCTTTTCTTGTAAATGCCTCTTCATAAGGAAGTAAAAGAGCTTCATGAGAAGTATAAAAATCAGTCTCTCTTAGAGTTCTGTAAGTCTTAGATGTAACACCACAAGCTTCCATGAATTTCAGAGAATTTTCTATATCTTCTGCAAGTTTTTCATACTTTTTACTCAATTCACCCTGATGAGCAAAATCAAGAGTCCATCTATGAACTTGATGTAAATCAGCTAAACCACCAGATGCAAATGCACGAAGTAAGTTTTGAGTAGCTGATGCTTGATTATAAGCTTTTATCATACGCTCAGGGTCTGGTATACGAGCCTCTGCTGTGAACTCTGAACCGTTAATAATATCTCCACGGTATGAAGGTAGTTCAACACCATCAAAAGTTTCACTATCAGATGAACGAGGTTTTGCAAACTGTCCAGCCATACGTCCAACTTTAACAACTGGTAATCCACCAGCATAAGTCATAACAACTGCCATCTGCATCATAGCTTTAAAACTATCTTTTATATTATCAGCATGAAATTCACTAAAACTCTCAGCACAATCTCCACCTTGAAGTAAAAAAGCATTTCCATTAGCTACATTTGCCAACTGGCTTTTCAGTGTACGAGCTTCACCTGCAAATACAAGTGGTGGATAATTTTTTAGTTCTGCTAAAACTCTGTCAAGCTTAGCTTGATCTGGATAAGTTGGTTGTTGTAAAATTGGTTTATTTCTCCAACTTGATGGACTCCAAGTACTCATATTATAGGCCTTAATATATATTTTTTTGGATTTTACCCAAAAGTTCCTAAAATCCACATGATGAAGAACAATTTTCCTCAATAAAAGCCTATAAAAGCTTTATTTATGCTTTTATCAGTATAATAACGAAATATTTTAGATGGAGTTGTTATGCAGAAACATGAACTTATATCTCTTGCCAATGAAATGTGTAAAGAGCTAGTCACAATCATAGACAATCAAGAACACGCCTCTAAAGAACAGCTAGCAAACTATCTTTTTGAATCTGCGGAACTCGTAATGAATCTCAAGGAAAAAGATATCAGTTCAACAGACTTTGCAGAGACCTTATTTCATAATGTGTATAGAGAACTAACTAAAAAAAGTTTATCTTCTTATACTGATACAAACAACAAAATAGAAATTTTGGCACAGGTGCACGAAGACACTCTTTTAGAGTGTGATGAGGACAATTTAGACCTACCTTTGCTTAAAAGTAAATTTCATGAGATTCAAGATGCTATGGCAGTCGAAGTTAAAAAAGCAAATGAAACTATCAAATACCTCCATGAACAAGTCAAAACTCTTGAAAAAAATTCAAATCTAGATGGACTCACTAAAGTTTACAATAGACGTGCTCTCTCAACTTACCTCACAGAAGTTTGTTCCAAAGAAAAACTGCCAAATGATCTCCATGCACTGATTTTAGATATAGATGATTTTAAAAAGGTCAATGATACCCATGGTCATTTAGCTGGTGATAAAGTTCTAATTTTTATAGCAAATATTTTAAGAAAGACCCTAAGAGATGGAGATAGAGTATTTAGGTATGGTGGTGAGGAGTTTGTTATCATACTAAATCGTTTGGATGATATGCAGTGTAAAAATATCACAAATAGAATTATTGGACTAATAAGAAATAATAAACTTGTATACAAAGGCGTAAGTTTGAGTGTAACTATGAGTATTGGTGCTACAAAATTTATTTCAGGTGATACTCCTGACTCCTTAATATATAGAGCAGACAAAGCATTATACAAGGCAAAAGAGAATGGTAAAGATCAAATGTATGTGGATTTAACTAATGGAATTTAACTATTTCGACCTTGTAGTTACTGTAATTATTTTACTTTTAGGTTTAAAAGGAATTTTAAACGGTTTCTTCAAAGAGGTTTTTGGGCTTGTTGGGATTATTGGTGGTATATTTATAGCCTCACGTTTAGGTGACAGTGTTGGAGCGTATTTAAGTGACTTAATCTTTAAGTTTGAAAATTCATCTGCAACAAGCTTTACTGGCTTTATAGCTACTCTTGGATTTTTTTGGTTACTTATGATAGCTATTGGCTATGCCTTTAAAAAGCTAAGCCACATGAGTGGCCTTGGAATCTATGACAAAATCCTTGGATTTATTTTTGGTGCAAGTAAATTTTTCTTAATTGCCGCAGTGATAGCTCACGCTGCATATAATATCAAGGCTGTTAAATCAACTATAGATTCCACTTTTGCAAATAGTATTTTATTTCCTATTCTAGTATCAACGGGGTCTGTTATTATGAAACTTGATCCTGTTGAGATTAGTGATGACATAAACGCAACTATTGATGCAGGAACAGAGGCTATTATGTCAAAAAGTGAAGTGATTATTAAAAAGAGTGCTGCTCAAGCAGTACAAGAGATTAAAGAAGAGTTAAAAGAGAGTAATTAATATGCCAAATATATCAACAAACTTTGAAAACAGAACTATAAAATATGAAGATTTACTAAACGATTTTAAACAACTTCTAAAAGAAAATTCTCTCAAGTTTACAATACAAAGAGAAGTTATACTCGAAACTCTTTATAATTCAGATGAGCATTTAACACCTGAATCACTTCATCATCTCATACAAGAAAGACAGCCAGATTTAAAAACAGGAATTGCAACTGTTTACAGAACTCTTGCACTTCTTGAAGAGTCAAATATGGTTACATCTCTCTCTTTTGGAGCTCAAGGCAAGAAGTATGAACTAGGTGCCAAAGAGCATCATGATCATCTTATATGTACAAGATGTGGAACTATTACAGAGTTCGTAGATGAGGAGATAGAAGCTAGGCAGCATATTATTACAGATGAGCTAGGCTTTAAAATGAGTGATCATTCAATGCAAATTTACGGTATTTGCAAAAATTGTCAAAACAAATAGTCTGGTTCAGAGAGAACCTAGCTTTAGTGACCACAGCGGTCCAAACATAATAATAAAAAAGGAAAAATATTGGCTTTTGAAAATAAATTCATACAACAAAGAATTGAAAAAGCAGAACTGTTAAGAAAAGAGGGAATTAACCCTTATTCTAATGATTCTAAAAGAAACACAACGATTGAAAAATACTTAAATGTAAACTCAGACATAGAAGAAAAAGAAGATAAACGCGATGAAAATCGTCACTACACTCTTAGCGGTCGTATCAAGCTTTTTCGTATTATGGGTAAGGCTAGTTTCATACAAATAGAAGATGAGAGTGGTGTTTTACAAATTTATGTAACTAGAGATAATCTTCCCGAAGGATTTTATAACACTGTATTTAAAAAACTTGTTGAAGTTGGAGATATAGTTGAAGTTTCAGGTTTTCCTTTTGTAACTGGTAAGGGTGAGTTATCTCTTCACTGTTCAGATTTCAAACTTTTAACAAAAGCTATTAGTCCACTTCCTGAAAAATTTCACGGTGTAACTGATAAAGAGATTAGATATAGAAAACGTTACCTTGACCTTATCATGAATG
>JAGGWO010000064.1 GCA_021157485.1 Sulfurimonas sp.
CACTTGGATTACATAGCTCATAAAGAGTTATATCTTTCTCTATTGGAAAACCTTTTGCTTGTAGGATTTTTTTAAACTCATATGATCCTAAAATGCCAAATCCTCTCTCTTTTGCATGTTTTGCAAGCTCTTCTTTAATCTCTTTGATTGGTTTTTGTGAAATTATTTTATATATCATCATATATCCTTTTTATTATATTTTTGTATTTTTTAAACGCAGTGCGTTTACTATTACAGATACTGAACTAAAACTCATTGCTGCTGCTGCAATTACAGGAGAGAGTAATAATCCAAAAAGGGGGTAGAGCACTCCTGCAGCAACAGGAACACCAGCACTATTATATATAAAGGCGAAAAATAGATTTTGTCGTATATTTTTCATAGTAGCACGGCTCAGTTTTAATACTTTAACAATCCCTCGTAAGTCACCTTTTATTAAAGTTACTCCTGCACTCTCTATAGCCACATCAGTGCCAGTTCCCATAGCTATTCCTACATCTGCTTGAGCCAAGGCTGGTGCATCATTGATTCCATCCCCTGCCATTGCTACGATAGCACCACTCTCTTGCAGTTTTTTTATAACCTCTATTTTTCCACTTGGAAGAACATCTGCATAAACTTCATCGATTCCTAACTTTGTAGCAACTTTTTTTGCAGTTACTTCACTGTCACCACTTAACATGACAACATGAATATTTTCATTTTTAAGTGCTTTGAGTGCTTCTATGGATGTATCTTTTATGGGATCTTCTATGATAAACTGAGCACAATAGTTAAACTCTACTGCCATAAATATGCCAGATTTCTCTGTTGTAATACCTGTGTCAATTGCTAACTCATTAAGAAATCTTTCACTTCCTAAAACAACTCTTTTCCCATCAATATGCCCAAGTACTCCCTTACCAGTAACAGACTCAAAGTCTTCTACTTTTGAGAGATTGACTTCATTCATTTTTGCATACTCTACAAGGGCCTCAGCTAAAGGGTGTTCACTCACACTCTCTAAACTTGAAGCGTATCTAACAATCTCTTTTTGATTAAAACCATCTACAAGCCTTAAACTTGTAACTCTCGGTTTTCCCTCTGTCAAAGTTCCTGTTTTATCAACAACTAAAGTAGTGACTTTCTCCATTGTTTCGAGAGTTTGCGCATCTTTTATTAAAATACCCATCAGGGCTGCTCGACCAGTTCCAACCATTATGGAGATAGGTGTCGCTAAGCCCAAAGCACATGGACAGGCGATAATAAGTACAGCAACAGCAGCAACAATAGCATAAGCAAGTCTTGGTTCAGGTCCAAACATCCACCACCCAATAAATGCTAAAACAGCTGATATTACAACAGCAGGAACAAAGTAGCTCGAAACTGTATCTGCAAGTTTTTGAATTGGAGCACGTGAACGTTGTGCTTGTGAAACCATTGTCACAATCTGAGCTAGCATAGTATCGTTGCCAACTTTTTGAGCACTCATCAGTAGTGTCCCATTTGTATTTAAAGTAGCTCCAATTAAGCTCTCACCTTGAGATTTTACGATAAGGATAGGCTCTCCTGTAATCATCGACTCATCAACATTACTCTGACCCTCTATCACTACACCATCTACAGGAATTTTCTCTCCAGGTTTTACTCTTAAAGAGTCCCCAACTTGAACATCTTCAAGGTTAACACTCTCCTCATTTCCAGCACTGTCAATACGATGTGCCTGCTTAGGTGCCAAGTTTAATAGTGTTTTAATGGCACTGTTTGTTTTACTTCTTGCATTTAATTCTAACACTTGTCCTAGCAGCACCAGTGTTGTTATCACTGCTGCTGCTTCAAAATAGACATGAACCAGTCCCTCTGATGTCTGCATTAAAGGGGGAAATAGTTCAGGCATAAAGAGTGCAACAAAACTATAAATATATGCAGTCCCTACACCAATAGCTATAAGTGTAAACATATTTAAATTCCAAGTTATAACTGACTGGTACCCTCTTACAAAAAAAGGCCAACCCGCCCATATAACCACTGGAGTCGCTAGTATAAACTCAAACCATTGAACACTTAACATAGATATCGCTTCTGGTAGATATCCTGGAGCCAAGTCACTTATCATTGCTATAACAAAAACAGGAAGAGAGAGTACAACACTCACCCAAAATCTTCTGCTCATGTAAAGTAGCTCTTCATTCTCCTCATCTACTGTAGCATCCATCGCCTCTAGTGCCATACCACATTTTGGACAATTTCCAGGTTCCTCTCTTATAATTTCTGGATGCATAGGGCAGGTATATTTACTTGCTACTGTAGGGGAAGCTTCTTGCTCTTTTGTTATAGAACACACATGATCTTTACATTCGACACTCATCTCACACCTCCTAATTAGCTTCTTAAAGCCTCTTTTTTCACTCTATACTCTTGCTCATTTAGCTCACCATTTGCATATTTTTTGTCAAGTATCTCTTTAGCAGATAAATCACTTTTGAGTAAATAATTGATAAAATAAATAAGAGTCAAAATAAAAACAACTGGGATAATCCAACCAAATCCCATTCCAAATCCACTCATAGTTCCATAATCATTCATATCATACTCCTTTATTTCTACTCAAATTGTACTCCTGAATCATTACTTCAACATTACCTAAATAATTTTTTTGCCTGCAGATTAAAAAGGAACTTTACAAACTACTAGCTATAATACGCACTATGAATAACAAACCATTAAGTATCAAAACTATATTTCATCTTATTCTTGATAAAAAGCCAGCTCTTATTTATGGTCAGATTTTAACTCTTTTAGCAATTTTAGTAAGTGTTCCTATCCCTCTTATGTTACCAGTTATGGTGGATGAAATTCTGTTAAATAAACCTGGTACCTTTGTAAATAGCATTAACTATTTCGTCGGAGAGACTACTGCATTTTACTACATAGCTATCGTCACTTTTGCAGTTATATTTTTACGATTTATCTACTATTTTTTCACAGTTATCATTACTAAAATCTTTACTAAAATCTCAAAGTATGTCACTTTTATGATACGAAAAAGACTCATAGAGCACCTTAAAAAAGCTTCTATGAATGAGTATGAAACATTAGGAAGTGGAGCTATAACTTCTAACCTAATCACAGATGTAAATACACTAGATGCGTTTATCATAAGTGGAGTATCTAAAGCCGTATCTTCTGTTCTAACGCTCATCGCCGTAGCAGCTGTAATGATTGCAATAGACCCAATTTTGGGGATGCTTATACTCATCATTCAGCCTCTCATTATGCTTTTAAGCAAGAAAATGTCGAGGATTGTTGGTAGTCTTAAAAGTAAAGAAAATGCAGCGATTTCAAATTTTCAAGAGGATGTTGGTGAAACTTTAGAGCTTTTTGGGCAGATAAAAGCAAGTAATCAAGAGAACTATTTCTTCTCACGTGCAACCAATCTTGCAAATAAGATTCAGACAACTTCCAATGAGTACAGCTATAAAAATGTAGCCTATGAAAGACTCTCGTACACTATCTTCTTAGTGATGTTTGAACTACTTAGGGCAGCTGGTTTAATTCTTGTAGCCTATAGTGACCTAAGTATCGGTATGATGTTTGCAATGTTTGGCTATATCTGGTTTATCATGACACCAGTTCAAGATATGCTTACCATGCAATATAGCTACTCATCAGCAGTCTCAGCACTAGAGAGAATCAACAAAATACTCACATTAAAAACTGAGAATACAGGTACAAAAATTCTCAAAGAGAAAGATATTCACATCTCTTTAAAAAATCTAGACTTTTCTTATGTTGCAGGAAAAGAGATACTTCGCGATATCTCTTTGGAGATAAATGCAGGGTGTAAAATAGCACTTATTGGAGCGAGTGGAAGTGGAAAAACTACACTAGCTCAAGTTATCTCAGGCTTTTATGAAAAGTGTAGCGGTTCTTTAGAGTACAACAACATAGCGATAGAAGAGCTTGATAAAACCTCTCTAAGAGAAAAGATTTTTTTAGTTCTTCAGATGCCAATTCTTTTTAACTCAACACTGCGTTTCAACATCACTATGGGTGATGAGAGCATAAAAGATGAAGAGATTTACAAGGCTCTCAACATCGCTCAACTTGATGATATGATAGAGAAGATGGATGATAAACTTGATACTATTGTAGGTCATCACGGTATTCGTCTCTCTGGTGGGCAGAGACAGCGCCTTAGCATTGCTCGAATGATTATTGCCAATCCTAGTGTGGTCATCTTTGATGAGTCGACTTCAGCTCTTGATGTTCATACTGAAGCACTCCTCCAAGCCAAACTACTCCCAATCCTTGAAGATAAAACTGTAATAACCATCGCACATAGACTAAGTACGGTTAAAAATGCAGATCTTATTTATGTTTTAGATGAAGGAAAAATTGTGCAACGTGGAACTCACGAGGAGCTTGAAGATGAAGAGGGTCACTACAACGAATTTGTTAAAAGACAGCTAATTTAAAGAGAGACAAGAGAAAGACTAATACTCGTCTATCTCTATCTCTTCTAAATTTTTATACTCTTCATCTGTGTAAAGTCTGGATTTTGCAATGAAACGCAGCCCAAGAGGAATCTCAATAGAGAAACTTGAACCTCTTCCCTCAACGATATCTATTGTTAAGTGAGTCCCTTTCATATATTCAAATTGTTCGGGAGACATGAAAAATTCGCATCCATGAATCTCCCCCATTTTAACATCACGACTTCCAACCATAAAGTCACCAACTTCGAAACACATTGGAGCAGAACCATCACAACATCCACCACTTTGATGAAACATTAGTTCGGTTCCATGCTTTTCACGAAGCTGGTCTATGACTTTATTTGCCGCTTCGGTGGATTCAACTCTCTTTGTATATGCCATAGTCTAAAAGAAACCTAAAGCATTTTCATCATAAGAAGTTAAAATATTTTTTGTATGACGATAGTTACTTAACATCATTATGTGGTTTTCTCTACCAATACCTGATTGTTTGTATCCACCAAATGAAGCATGTGCTGGGTAGTGGTGGTAACAGTTAGCCCAAACGCGACCAGCTTCAATGCTACGAGTAAGTTTTTGCATCTCATGAACATTTCTTGTCCAAACACCAGCGCCAAGACCGTAAATAGTATCATTTGCGATTTCAATAGCCTCATCAATATCTTTAAATGTAGTAACAGAAAGAACAGGACCAAAAATTTCCTCTTGGAAGATTCTCATTTTGTTGTTACCTTTAAAGATTGTTGGTTCAATAAAACAACCATTTGGATAACCATCAACCTCAGCCTTATTACCACCGATAAGAAGCTCAGCACCCTCAGCTTTACCGATGTCGATATAGTTTAGGATTTTTTCATACTGATCATTTGAAGCTTGTGCTCCCATCATACAACTTGCATCTAGTGGATCACCGCGTTTGATAGCTTTCACTCTCTCTAAAACTCTAGCCATAAACGGCTCGTAGATACTCTCTTGGATAAGTGCACGTGATGGACAAGTACAAACTTCACCTTGATTAAATGCGAACAGTACAAGACCCTCTATCGCTTTATCAAAGAACGCGTCATCTTCATCCATAATACTTTCCATAAAGATATTTGGAGATTTACCACCAAGCTCAAGAGTAGATGGAATGATATTCTCAGCAGCATACTGCATAATTAATTTACCAGTCGTAGTCTCTCCAGTAAATCCTATTTTTCTGATTCCTCTGCTTAATGCAAGTGGTTTACCACACTCTGGACCAAATCCATTAACAATATTGATTACTCCAGCTGGAAGTACATCAGCAATTACTTCCATCATTAACATTATAGAAACTGGTGTCTGCTCAGCAGGCTTAAGTACAACACAGTTACCTGCAGCGATTGCTGGAGCTAGTTTCCATGCAGCCATTAAGATAGGAAAGTTCCAAGGAATAATCTGCCCTACAACACCAAGTGGTTCAAATACTTCTTGAGAGATTAAGTTAGAATCTAAATCGCTAATAGTTCCACTCTCAGAACGAATTACACTTGCAAAATAACGGAAGTGGTCTATCGCTAAAGGTAAATCTGCATTAATTGTTTCACGTACAGCCTTACCATTATCCCATGTTTCAGCAATCGCAAGCATCTCTAAATTTGCCTCCATCGCGTCCGCAATTTTATTTAGTACCGCACATCGCTCCGTTACTGAAGTTTTACCCCAAGTCTCAAAACCTTTCCATGCTGCATCAACTGCTACTTTTACATCTTTTTTATTTGATTGTGCAACTTTTGCTATTACCTTCCCATCTATCGGTGAAGTCGCCTCGAAATAGTTACCATCAACTGGTGCAACCCACTCTCCGCCTATAAAGTTTTCATACTGTGCTTTAAACGTTGGTTTTGAATATGCCATTCTTTTTCCTTTTATTTTTACTTCTTTCATTGTAATTATTAAAAATAGCAATAAACTAGCATCTGCGCATTTTAAAAACTAATGCTATAATCTTCAAAACAATTGTTACATTAAGTATCATAAAAAGCACAAAAAATGAAAACATTTAACTATACACTCAATCAAACACCACTTGCACATTTGATAGATATTGAGCATCTTTTATTGCAAAAAAATATACTTATTCAAATCTTTTGTGGTGAAGGCAGAGAGGTTTTAGAGGGTGTTTCTAAAGAGCTAAGTGAGCTACTTCCTAATGCTACATGCTTAGGGACTACTACTGATGGAGAGATTCAAGACCACACTATATCTACCAAAAAGACAGTTCTCTCTATCTCAGTTTTTAAAAAAACTTCTATTAAAAGTACAAAAGTCACAAGTGAAGATAGCTTCCAAAATGGTGTTGAGCTATGTAAAAATTTGATAGAAGATAATACAAAACTCATAATAGTTTTTACTGACGGAACAACAACAAACGGTGAAGAGTTTTTAAAAGGTATAAGCTCAATCAACAACAAAGTTGTGATTGCTGGTGGAATGGCCGGGGATAATGGTGATTTTGTACAGACTTTTATCTGCGAGGGCTCTAGCTTACTTGAAAAAGGTGCTGTAGGAGTTTCACTCAATTCAGATGAACTAAATATACATAACAGCTACAGTTTTAACTGGAGTCCCATTGGTGTGGAGCATACAATAGATAGAGTTCTAGCAAATAGGGTCTATAGTATTGATGCTATAACTCCTGTAGATTTCTATGCAAAATATTTAGGCCAAGATGTAGCCAAAGCCCTCCCTGCTACTGGAATCGAGTTTCCCCTCATTATAGAAAAAAATGGCATTAAAATAGCTCGTGCCGTTATCGCTAAGCATGAAGATGGCTCACTTAGTTTTGCAGGTAATTTAAACGAGGGTGACAAGGTAAGACTTGGATTTGGAAATGCAGAGATGATTATTAACCAACCAGACTACGCTTTAGAGAAGTTTTGTGAAAAATCGATAGAGACCTTTTTTCTTTACTCATGCATGGCAAGGCGACGCTATATGCCTGGATTTATTCAAGTTGAAATCGAACCATTTGCCTCTTTAGCTCCGACTTCTGGTTTTTTCACCTATGCAGAGTTTTACCATCACAACAGACAAAATGAGCTTTTAAATCAAACACTCACTGCCGTAGCACTCTCAGAGTCAGTAGATAACAATGTACTTGATTGTCAAAGAAATTCAGAGGTTTCAAAAGAGTTTAGTGAATATGCTACAACTATTAAGGCACTGACTCATCTCATCCAACAATCATCTGTCGACCTAGAAGCCCAAGCAAAAAAACTAAATGAAGAGAGACAATTCTCACAAGAGATACTCTCAAAACAGAAACTGTTTTTACGCCATGCAGTCCATGAAACATCTACTCCTCTCGCTGTTATTATGAGTAATATTGAACTTTATGAGCTCACACATGAAAAAAATGAATATCTTTCAAATATAGAAGCCGCTATGAAAAATGTATTTACAATATATGATGATTTAGCCTACTTAGTTAAGAAGAATGAAGTGGAGTACCCAAAGCACTCTATAGACCTTGTTGATTACGTGAGAAGCAGAATTGATTTTTTCAAACAACTCGCATCTCAAGCAAATCTATATTTTGAATTTAGTGTTGAAAATGCACAAGTTATGATTAACTTTAATGAGACAAAACTCCAGCGTATTATTGACAACAACCTCACAAATGCCATTAAATATACAAAAGATGGTGAAAAGATTAGCATCACTATAGATTGCATAGAAAAAAAATCTCAACTTCAAATAAAAAGTAAATCAACTCATATACAAAATCCTGAGAAAATCTTTGATGCTTACTATCAAGAAGATGGTTCTACAAGTGGTTTTGGACTTGGACTGAATCTTGTAAAACAGATATGTGATGAAGAGGATGTGACCATCCGAGTAAACTCAAATGAAGAAACAACTTCATTTTTCTATCTTTTTAACGGAGGAGCAAAGTGAAAATACTTCTACTTGAAGATGATCTCATGCTGGGCAGTGCTATAAAAAAGTATCTTGAAACGACAGGACATGTCGTAGATACCTTTAGAGATGGAGAAACGGCCTTTAGTTCTCTACAAACAGAAAGTTTTGACCTGCTCATTTTAGATATCAATGTACCAAAACTTGATGGTTTATCCCTTTTAAAAAAACTTTATGATACCAAAACACAAACACCTGCTATTTTTATAAGTGCTCTTATAGATATAGAAGATATATCACGTGCTTTTGAGCTTGGCTGTTATGATTACCTTAAAAAACCTTTTCATCTTAAAGAGCTATCTCTACGAATAGACAAAATGCTCAAGATTCATAAAACACCTCAAGAACATACTCGGCTTTCTGAGGGGTATAGCTTTGATATGAAGATGAATAAACTTCTATTGTACAAAAAGGTTCAAATAGTTCCAAAACGTCAACTTCAAATCATCAATCTGTTAGCCGCAAACTGTGGAAATGTGGTTGAATATGATCTTTTTAGAGAGTTTGTATGGAGTAGTGATGAGATTGACAACGCTACTATAGTAGCTGAAGTCAATCGTTTAAAAAATATCCTCAAAGAGGATTTTATAGTTAATGTCCGTTCAATCGGTTATACGATTAAAAGAAGATAACTAAAATACTCTTTTAACAAGAGGGAACGTTTCCGCTGTCGCTTCCGTACTCTTTGAAGAAGTCGAAATAGTGCTCAAGATATTTTTCTTTTAATGCTTTGTCTTTTACTTGAGGACAAATTGTTCTAATTTCATCGGCAATTTTACCACCTTCATTAATCTCTTCCCACTCAGAGACAGTATGTTTACCAGCAACGACTGCTCCACTACTCCCACATGCAGATTTTAATTTTTTAGTAAAAAGTTTCTGACCCTTTGCAACATCTGCAGATGCTACCGTCGTTCCCACTGCAAGTGTAATTATACTCGCTACTA
>JAGGWO010000043.1 GCA_021157485.1 Sulfurimonas sp.
AATATAGGACATGTGTGTAGTTTTTATACACCTTGTACAAAAAAGTGATATATATGAGTTTTATTAAGCCTTAAGCTTGTAAAATTAATTACTTTATCAAACATAAGGGAAGAAGTATGAAGAAAAATGAAATTTTAAAAGAAATTCTAGCAGAAGTTGATAAGCATCCAGAGATTATGTCTCGTCGTGACGCTATGAAATACTTAACTGTATCTCCAATGGCAGCAGCAATCTTAGCAGGTGCAACTGCAGGAGCTACAGAAGTTCAAGCATCATCTGTAAAAGGTAAGGTTGTTATCGTTGGTGGTGGTCTTGCTGGTATGAGTACAGCCGCTCGTCTTAGAAACAGTGCTAGTGACTTAGAAATCACTGTAATTGAACCAGATCCAAAATCATGTTCTTACCAACCAGGACAAACACTTGTAGGTGCTGGTATCTGGGAAGCTGATGACATCGTATATCATAGAGATGACAAACTTCCATCAGGTGTTACTCTAATCAAGGGTAGCGTTACTGCGTTTGATCCTGATAACAACAGTGTTACTGTTGATGGGAAACAAGAAGTTAAATATGATCAGATGATTATCGCTACTGGTCTTATGCTTAACTTTGCAGCGATTGATGGCTTAACTGGTGTTATCACATCTACAAGCCCAGACAATGCAGAAGCTAAAAAAACTGTTGGTCATGATGGTGTTTACTCTATCTACTTCCAAGATGGTTCTGAAGATACATGGAAAGGTATCCAAGAGTTAATCGCTAAAGCGAAAACTCACACAGGTCCTGAGAAACTACAAGCTATATTTACTCACCCAAACACTCCTATTAAGTGTGGTGGTGCTCCAAAGAAAATCATGTACCTTACTCATGCACAACTAGAAAAAGCTGGTGTGAGAGAAAAAGTTGAACTAACTTTTTATCCAAATGGTGGAAAAATGTTTGGTGTACCTGAGTATCATGATGCTATCGTAGAGCAATTTAAAACAAGAGGTTTTAAATGGAACTATAAACATAACCTAATCAAGATTGATAAAGAAGCTAAAACAGCTACATTTAACCATCACTGGACTGAAAAAGGTGCATGGGATGAAGATTTAGAAGAGTACGGAGTTGAACTTAAGAGTAAAGAAGTTACAGCGCCATTTGACTTTATACACGTTACACCTCCAATGAAAGCTCCTGATGTAGTAGCTCACTCTAAAGTTGGTTCATCTAAAGGGTGGGTTCCTGTGAAGAAAGAGACTCTTCAACATGTTAAATTCAAAAATGTATTTTGTTTAGGTGATGTTGTTGCTGTTCCTATGGGTAAAACTGGTGGATCTGCACGTAAACAATACAAAGTAGTTGTTAACAATGTTATCTCAGCACTTGAAGGTGATCAAAAAGCTATCGATGATACTAATACTAAATACGCTGGTTATACAGTTTGTCCTCTAGTTACAGGTATTGGTACGGTTATGCTTGCTGAGTTCAACTGGACTAAGAAACCAACGCCAATGGTTCCACTTGATCCAACACAAGAGAGATGGATTTGGTGGTTACTAAAAGTTTATCTACTTAAACCAATGACTCAGTACGGTATGCTTGCCGGTAGAGCTTAATATAAAAATATTTTAGGAGATTAAAATGATAAAACAAATAACTACAATTGCACTTACAACAGCGGCTTTCATAGCACTTACAGGCTGTAGTGGTGGGGAAAAGCCTGCTGAAGTTAAAACATATAAATATACAACTGTACAGGTTTATGAAAAATCTTGTATAAAATGTCATGGTGCTCATGGTGAAGGGAACCCTGCTAAAAAGACTCCTGCACTAAATGATAGAACAGCCGGTGAAATGGCTGAAGATTTGTATGATGTTAAAAATGGTGGAACAAACCAGTCTTCTGGAACTGACCATGAAATCATGGAACACAATATGCAAAAACTTGTAGACAAAGGTTATGACTACGATGTAAATTCTATGGCAGAATTTTTATCATACCTAGCTAAAAATAACAAATAAAAAAGATAGTGATTAATTTCACTATTTTTTTCAGTTCTAATGTTTTATATGATACAATTAACTTATATAAAACATTAGGATTAGTAATTGAATAAAAGAAAAGATTACGTTTTTGTATGGCCTATATATACAAGAATAATACATTGGCTAATTGCCTCATCTTTTACTTTTGCTTTTATATTCTCTCTCTATGAAAACCTTCTTAATCTTCACGTAGCTGTTGGTATTATATTTGGTTTGATGCTTGTTTATAGAATAATATGGGGGTTTGTTGGCCCACAATATGCAAGATTTTCCACTCTAAAACTTTCACTTGAAAAATTAAAATTTTATTTTACTGAAAAAGTACAAAATCGCTATAGAGAGATTCCAGCCGGGCACAACCCTGCTTCGAGTTGGTTTACCATCATCGTACTTGTTGTCGGTTCAATAATTTCAATAACAGGCTTACTACTATATGGAATCCAAGAAGGAAAAGGCTATCTTGGTTTTTTAAATGATCACTATTATATGTATATGGACTCACTCTTTAACATACATAAATATGCCTCATATACTCTACTGGTATGGGCTATCATTCATGTAGTTGGTGTTTTAGTAGAGCAGTTTTATCATAAAACAAATATGATTTTTGCTATGATTACAGGATACAAAAAAGCAAAAGGTGAAGATTCAAAAACTGGAAAATACAAGAGTGGACTTACATGGACTTTTCTGATTATCTCAGCTATGGTATTTTTTGTATCAGTTGATGGAAGAAATAATCCTTTTGTTGTAAGTAAATATAAACAACATGATTATAAACATGAATCTTTTACATACTATTCTGAGTGTGGAGCCTGTCATAAACCATATCCTCCATTTATGTTACCTGCATCCTCTTGGGAAAGAATACGAGAAGGGCTGAAAAATCACTTTGGAGAAGAGATATCACCAACAATGACCAAAGGAGAAAACAGAATTTCTATCAATGATCAAACTGCTATCTTTAACTATCTTATAAGAAATAGTGCAGATAAAAGCACAAGAGAGATATCTGTTAAAGTTATGAAATCTCTTAATGGAGCTCGTGGACGTAAATCTATCACTAAAATACGCTATTGGAAAGATGTTCACTCTTCCATATCAAATGAAACTTTTAAATCTCGCAAGGTCAAAGATAAATCAAACTGTTTTGCCTGTCATAAGAATTTTGACAAAGGCATGCTAGAAGATATAGATATAGAGATACCTAAATAATCTACCACAGAACAATACCTCCTCAGTAGCCATAAATATTCATTGGAGTTGCTTTTTGGAATTTATCTATTTAAACTAAAATTTTTATAACCATATAAGTACTTTTTAAGAGTTACTAAAGTAGAATGAAATATTATTTAATTTAATGATTCTGGAGATTTAAAAATGAAAAAGATGATGATAGTGCTATTACTAGCAAGTATGAGTTTAATGGCAGCGAGTGGTGAAAAGCTTTACAAACAAAAATGTGCAATGTGCCATGGAGATAAAGCTCAAGAAAGTCCTAAAGAAGGGATACCATCATTAGCTGGTAGGGATGTGACTGAATTAGCGCTAACAATAAGAGCATATAGAGATCAAGATGAAAGAGTTGGAACTTATACTATGCACAAAGATAGTCGTATAATGTATGACGCAACTTCTAGTCTTTCTAGAGATAAAATTGTTGCTCTTGCTAAATATATTAGCGGGCTAAAATAATTTCAATATATATGCCGAATCTTTCGGCATATAACTTTTACTCTACTTCTGCATAATTCTAAGCAGTTCTTATATTAATAAGTTTATAAACTTAATCTTCCAATATCACCTTCCATAAACTAACCATTATATATTTGTAAAATTCATATTTTAATTTTATTATCAAATTTTATTAGAATTATCTATTTAATCTTATAAATAATATCACTTAAAGTTATCTATAAGATGAATTCCAATACAATGTTTAAATCTATAATTCTTTTGTAAGCAAAAGTTAAGTGATGCTTTGTTTATTTGGAACTATTTAGAAAAATATACGAAGAGGTAATGCTTATGGAAGTAGAAATTTCAAGAAGAAAGTTTCTTCAAGGCACAGTAGCTATGAGTGTTGTTGGTGCAACAGCAGCTACTAGTCTTTTATCAAACGAACATGCGGCACCCGAAAAATCGGGTTCTGTCTCATTTCATGCAACAAAAACAGGCACTGGCAAATCTCATGATGTTGCTACGCTATGTGAAATGTGTGTAAACAAATGTGCTGCTTTAGCACGTGTTGAAGATGGAGTAGTTACAAAACTAAATCCTAATCCACTATTCCCAAAATCTAAAAACATGTTATGTGCTAGAGGAAACGCAGGTATCCAAGCACTTTATGACCCAGATAGATTAAAGTACCCAATGATTAGAATTGGTGAAAAAGGGGAAGGTAAATTTAAACGTGTAACATGGGATGAAGCTTATAAAGCTATCTTAAATGGTACAGATAAATTTCCAGGTCTAAGCAAAATACTTGATGAAGAGGAAGATAACCGTTCATCAATGCTATTTTGTGCCGGCGAAGGTATGGCTGAACATACTTTTAAGCAGTTTTACCAAGCATTTGGTTCTGCTAACTGGTTAAATCATGCTTCTATATGTCTTCAAACTGTTGCTTCTGGTTATGGTGTAACACTTGGTGTATATCCACAAGCTGATTTAGAGAATGCAGAATATATTATCATGGCTGGTGCTAATCGTGCAGAAGCTATTGTTACTCCAGATACTATGGATCTGTTTAAAAGAACTAAAGGTCGTGGTGCAAAACTTATTTGTGTTGACCCTAGATTTACAAATACTGCAGCAAAAGCTGACAAATGGTTAGCTATCAAGCCTGGTACTGACTTAGCATTTGTTTTAGCTCTTACATATGTAACACTTACTGAAGAGTTACAAAACAAAGAGTACATTGAAGCTAACTTCAATGGTTATGAAGAGTATAGCAAAAGTGTAATTGAGAATAAATATACTCCAGAGTGGGCAGAGCCTATTACAGGAGTTAAGGCTAAAGATATCTATACAATTGCAAGAGAGTTTGCAGCTGCAGCTCCTAAAGCTATTTACTATCCAGGTAGAAGATCTACATTTGCTAAAAGTGACTTCCAATTACGTCGTGCAATGGCAATTTTCCAAGCACTTCACGGGGCTATTGATAATGAAGGTGGGCTAATCTTTGGTTCAAAACTTCCATTAAAAGAGCACGAAGGGCTTATGCCTCTCTATGATAGAGCACAAGCTAGAGCTATAGTAAAGAGTACAGACTCAAAAGGTCATCAAGGCTATGATGATTGTGCTGTTGTTTCTGGTGGTGGTTCTTGGATTAGTTGGAGAAACCATTTCTTAGAAGATAAAATGCCATATAAAGTTAGAGGAATGTTCTGCTACAAGCACAACCCGATGATGAATATGCCAAACACTACAAAAACAGCTGAAATGTTAAGAAAAATGGAATTAGTTGTTACAATAGACACAATGCCAAGTGACACAGTAATGTATGCTGATGTTGTACTTCCAGAGTGTACTTACTTAGAGAGAACTGACCCAGTTAAAACATTTGGTGGAGTTGAACCATCTTTTGCTGTAAGAAACAAAGTAATTGATCCTATGTTTGAAACTAAACCTGTTATAGAAATTCTTAAAGGCTTAACAACTAAGATTTCTAAGCCTCTTTTTGAAATTTCTAAAAAACATGATGAAGAGCTTCAAGACCTTATCGACGAAGAAGGAGAAGAGAAAGCTTATACAGAGTTTGATTTAACTCTGCCATTTGTTCATTCTCAAGAAGAGCTAAATCACCATGCGGTTGCTATGTATATCGGTGCTGCTGAAAAACTTCATCATGATGGTGTTTTTTATCCAAAGCAAGATGAGTACTACAAACAACTCGCTGCAAATAAGTTCCAATACTATCCAGAGAAGAAAAAATACTACAGCACAAGAGGTGGTAAACCAAAAACTCCATCTGGAAAAGTTGAGTGTGTATTAGGCTCATTTACTGCAAAAGGTATAGATGCTATGCCTGTATGGAGAGATGAGTATGAGTTTAGCGTACCTGCTGGTAAATTTAAACTCTTAACTGGTCGTCACGCACAGTTCACACAGAGTGGAACTTCTAATAATGCAATGCTCAGAGACCTTATGCCTGAGAACTTTATTTGGATTAACAAAAGAGTTGCCGAGCAAAAAGGTATCAAATTTGCAGATATGATTGAAGTAAGTTCAAGTATTGGTAAAACGCAATTAAAAGCATATCCAACAGAAAAAATTGCTCCTGATCAGGTGTTCTTTATTCACGGCTTTGGTGAAGAGAGTGAAGAATTAACATGGGCGTATAAAAATGGCGGAAATGACAATATGATTATTGAGGATCATATTGAACCTGTTTATGGTGCTGCTGCTATGCATGAAACTAACGTTGAAATAAGAAAGGTGTAACTTATGGCTAGATATGGAATGGTGCTAGATTACAAAAATTGTATCAACTGCAAAGCTTGTGAAGTAGCATGTAAAGAAGAAAATGGAATCTTGATGGGTGCCGATAAGCACAGAATATGGGTTGGAACTGGTGAAATTGAGGGTCAATATCCTCTACTTGACCTTACTTCAAACGTTTTTCAACCTAGTCAATGTCAGCACTGTGATGATGCACCATGTGAAGACGTATGTCCAACACAGGCTACTTTCACAGATGAAAATGGTGTTGTAAGAGTGGATGTAGAGAAATGTATTTTATGTACATACTGTATGAATGCTTGTCCTTATGACGCTAGATATATTGAAGAGAGAACTATGACTGTTGATAAGTGTACTTTCTGTACGGATACAAGACTAGCTCGTGGTGAGACTACTACAGCATGTCAAAACACTTGTCCTACAAAAGTAAGAATTTTTGGTGACCTTGATGATCCAAATAGTGAAATCAGTGAAGTACTAAGAGTTCGAGAGCACTTTTCTCTCAAGTCTCATCTTGGTACAAATCCAAAACTGTTCTACCTAACATAAGGAGTATATGATGAAAATAGGTTTTATAAATATTCCTTTTAAAGAAGGTTTTACAATTAAATCACTTTTTAGTTTTGAAAAAACTCCAACAAATCTACTTGTAGCTGTTTTTACTTTAGCACTACTTGCCTCATTTGTTGTGGGTGTTGCAATGTTTTTAACGCATGGTCACCACGCATATAATGTTACAAGAGAGCATCCATGGGGACTTTTACTTGCAGTATATATCTTCTTTGTTGTTAGTTCAACTGGTCTGTGTATTATCGGTTCACTCGGTGATGTATTTGGCTTTAAAGATTATATGATGATCTCTAAGCGTGCTATTTTTGGTTCTATTGTAACTATTTTAGCTGGTTTCGCGGTTATTCTTTTTGAAATTGGCCACCCAGTAACTATGCTTATCTACAATGTGTTGAGCCCAGGTCTAACATCTGCTATCTGGTGGATGGGTACCCTTTATGGTCTTTATCTTACGTTTATGATTATTGAGTTTTACTTTTTACTTAACAATGACATGAAAAAAGCTAAAATATTTGGTCTTACTGGTCTACTAGTTGGTCTTGCTGCACACTCAAACTTAGGAAGTGTATTTGGCTTCTTAAATGCTAGACCAATTTCCAATGGTGTCTATTATCCTACATATTTTATTTTAACTGCGTTTATTACGGGTGTATTTCTAGCATTTATCGTAATGGGATTTAGATATAAACTAAATTTTCCAGCTAAAGCAAAAGTAATGCTAGAGGGTTTAGCAAAAATTCAAGGATTACTAATTTCTATATTAATTTTCTTTGTAACATGGAAAATGCTAACAGACATCTATGGTGGTATGCCAAATCGTTCTGAAGTTGCAGTACATATACTAGGTTCTTGGACATTTCAAGCTGAAGTACTTCTTGCAATGGTTCTTCCTCTACTTGTTGTATTAACAACTATGGGTAGAAAACCAGTACTTATGTTCTGGGCCTCAATGATTGGTATGGTTGGTATTTTCTTTATGAGATACAATCTTGTACACGATACACAGCTAAAACCACTTCAAATGTTAAAAATTAAAGAGTATCAATTAGCTCCAGAGTGGATACATTACTTTCCATCACCTGCTGAGATGTTAATCTCTGCTGGTGGTCTTGGTCTATGTATTGCTATGTACTACGTAGGTACCAAAATGTTCAATCTTGATGAAGAAGAGGGTCACTAGACCTCTCTTCTCTTCCCTCTTCATTTTAAAAACAGTATTATTTTGTTAAAATTCCATTAATAATCACAAGGAAAATTAACAATGAACTATAAAACCACTACTCTTATCTTAGCTGCATTTATGCTATTTATCGGATGTACCGATTCAAAAACACAAGAGTCAGCTCAAGCTCAAACAAAAGAAGCCGTGAAAGTTGAACAAAAAGTGAAAGCTGCTCCAGCTCCAGCAAAGGAGATTCTCGTAAAAAAAGATTATTCTATTGAAGAGATATACAACTCTATGTGTATCGAGTGTCATAGTGCTGATGGATCAGGTAATACAGAAAAGTTAACTCCTTCAATGGCTACTTTCACAGAGCAAGAGATAATAGAGGACCTTCAAGAGATTGAAGCAGATCAAGGTCATGTTATCATGGAACATAATCGTAGAGAAATTTTAAAAATGGGCATGGAATATTCAGCAGAAGATATGGCAAAATATATGCATAAAAGATTTAACAATCAAGCTAAGTAAACATTCGTTACACTTGTTATAAATTATATACATTAATTTTATAATAAATATTAAATTTATAATAAACAAGCTAAAATATACAAATTTCAAGGAGATTCAATGAATAACATTATAAAAATTGCACTTGGTGCAGCTATCATTTTAAGTATGGGTGCTACAACTGCTAGTGCAAGTCCAGATAAAGGCAAGAAGCTTTATATTAAAAAGCTAAAGTCTGCATGTGGTATCAGTGGTGGTGCTATGGCGGGTAAGCATACTGTTGATGAGTGGACAGAGATTAATGCTGATGGTAAACTTGCTGATGAGATTAAAACAATCTGTCCTAAAGCAACTGATAAAGCATTAAAAGGTAAATATCTAGAGCACTACTTTGATTTCTTCAAAGAGTTCGGAAGCGATAGCGGAAACGTTCCTTCTTGCTAGTTCTTTTTTGAGCCACTCTTGTGGCTCACAAACTTCTCTACACCTTTTTAGTACAAAACAATCGCGTTTTACAATTTAAATACAACAGTTCTATACAAATAGCTAGACTTCACTCATTTACTAAATCAAAATATATATTTACAAATGCTATAGCCACATATGAAAATCTACTTGCATGTAGCAATCACGATGGAGAGATAGTAGTTATAAATATATACACAAGAAGTAAAAATATAATAAAATCTGAACAGCACAATATAAACACTCTACACTTTTTAAATAACAACATATTAATTGCTACAGATATAAACGGTCACGCTCAAATACATGATTTAAAAAACAGTACTGCAAGAGAGATTACTACACCTTCTATTCTCATTCTTTTGCACAGAGAGAAAAATATAGACTTAAACACCCTCTCCTGCTCTATTTTAAAGCCCCTCATAGATGAAAACTCTCTTACCTTAGCCTTTGGACTAATAGATGACAATCCTATGCTCAGAGATACTATAGAGCATAATAAACTAGAAGAGATGTATAGAGTTGTCTTTAGTAAAGCTATAGAGGAACTTCGTAAGGAAAACAAAAGTAATGCACGCAAATTATTAGAAAACTTCAAAGATATAGATTCTAAAAAAGAGGAAATAAACGCACTCTTTATAGATTTTAAACACTATGATAGGTTTAAACAACATATCTCTCAGAAGAAATACTCTATTGCCTATGCTCTTACTTCAAAACACTCTGTGTTAACACAGACTCCAGAATTTAAAGAGATGGAAGATATTTTTAACGTGGCATTTAAACTTGCACGTGAACAGATGCTTATGGGTCAAAAAGATTTAGCAACTGACACCCTTAATCAATATATAACTATTTTATCTAAGAGAGAAGTGATAAAAAATCTTCTTGGTGGCGACTACTCTTATGATAACTTAACTAAAGAAAAAAGTGAAACAGAAATTCAGAGTGAAAGATTACTTTTTGCATATGAAAAAAATGACTTTAAGAGGTGCTACGAGCTAATTGACAACTACTCTTTAGAAGATTCAGAACTTATAACACTCCTAGAGAAGCACTGGATTAAACTGATGATAGAGTGTGAAAATCATGCACTTGATGGTGATGTAAAAGCCATAAAAATACTTTTAGGTGAACTTATTAGCATTAAAACAAGAGTTGAGAAGATAGGTGACCTTCTTAAAGTTGCGTTTCACTCTAAAATTAGAACTCTTCAAGTGAGTAAAAAGTTTTCTAGTGCAGAGAATATAATTTACTCATATATAGATATATTTGGTGTTGATATTGAGATAAAAGATATTATGAACGAGTATGAAAAAAGAAGCAAAAACAAACTTGCAATTA
>JAGGWO010000174.1 GCA_021157485.1 Sulfurimonas sp.
ACCTTGTCCACCAACGCCTGTAAATCTCATTAATGTTTTATTCATAGTGTCTCCTTATATTTTTTTAGCAAAGTCATCTTGAGTGATTTTCTTTCTTTCACCCTGATGTACTTTTTGAATTTCTGCATACATATCACAATACTCAGCAACCTCTGTATCTTGTTTTAAAATACCAGTTGGAAACAAGTTTAGTTGCTCTTCCGCAGTCATTGCATCATATTTTTTCTTCGCAACAGTAATGCTGTCAATCCACTCAAGGTTTTCCATTGCAGAAACCATTTTGTTTTTACGTCCAAGGTTAATGTGACAGTTCGAAAGAACTTCCATCATTGAGAAACCTTTGTGTTCCAATGCTTTAATAAGAATTTTCTCTAGTTTCTTAGGGTCAATCATAGATTCACGAGCAACAAAAGAGGCTCCAGAAGCGATTGCTAAGTCACAAGTATTAAAAGTTGGGTCGATATTACCAGCTTTTTGAGTTACTGTCCACATACCTTGAGGAGTAGTTGGAGAAGTTTGTGAGTTAGTTAAACCGTAAATAAAGTTATTGATAATAATCATAGTCATATCAATGTTTCTTCTACAGCCGTGAATAGTATGGTTACCACCGATTGCAAGTGCATCACCATCACCAGCAACACAAACAACAAGTTTAGTTGGATTAGCCAATTTAACACCTGTTGCATAAGCCACAGTACGACCGTGTGTTGTATGGATAGTATTGAAATCCACATAAGAAGAAAATCTTCCTGAGCATCCAATTCCTGAAACAACACAAACATCATCTTGAGAAACACCAATTTTATCAATTGCTCTAATGAATGCTTTTAAAATAACACCATCACCACAACCCCAACACCATAGTGTTGGCATTTTTTCAAGTCTTAAATATTTATCATAATTAAATGCCATTCTATAATTCCTTTACTTTATTTACAATCTCATAAGGAGATATTGGTCTACCGTTAACTTTAAATAGACCGTCAATATCTAATCTTGATGTAGCACGCTGTACTTCATCTCTGTATTGACCAATATTAAGCTCAACACATAGAACTTTTTCAATTTTATCTGCATACTCTTTCATCTTTTCAGCTGGTGAAGGCCATAAAGTAATTGGTCTAAATAGACCTGCTTTAATACCTTCAGCTCTTAGGTGACGAATTGCCTCTTTTGCTGCAAGTGAAACTGAACCATAAGCAATAATCATAATCTCGGCATCATCCATCTCAAACTCTTCATAAGACTCTAGCTCATCTTTGTGAAGTTCAACTTTGTCTTCTAAACGTTGAATAAGCTTACGACAAGTCTCGATTTCCTCAGTTGGAAAACCATTTTTATCGTGGTGAAGACCTGTAAAGTGGTATCTGTAACCTGTGAACATTGGGTTTAAAACCGCTGGTTCATCATGTTCACATCCATATGGAAAATACTCTTCAGCAGGACCATCAAATGTTTTTCTTAGAACTATTCCAGCTTTAACGTCTTCAGCAGTTGGGATGTCTGCCTTACCATGCATGTGACCTAAAGTTTCATCTAAAAGTACAAATACAGGTTGCATAAATCTATCAGCTAAGTTAAATGCTCTTACTGTTTCAGTGTAGCACTCAGCTAAAGAACCAGCACATAGAGTGATTGATTTGTAATCACCATGTGAAGGATTTTTTGCTTGAGCAACGTCACCTTGAGATACACGAGTTGGAAGACCAGTTGATGGACCACCACGCATAACATTTACACAAACCAAAGGAACTTCTGCCATCTGTGCAAGACCTAAATTCTCTGCTTTAAGTGAGATACCAGGACCTGAAGTCGCAGTTAGCGCTCTAACACCACTCATAGATGCACCAATAACGGCACATACACCAGCAATTTCATCTTCCATTTGAATTGACACACCACCAATTTTTGGTAGAAGATCAGAACATACGTGCATTATTTCAGATGATGGAGTCAGAGGATAACCACCATAAAACATACAGCCAGCATCAACAGCTGCGATTGCTGATAATTCATTACCAGTCGATATAACTTCTCTAGTTGCCATTATCTAGCTCCTTGTTCTAATGAATAATAGTTGTTTGCAGCAATTGCTGCTTGACGAGCTTTTGACTCATCTGTAAGCTTAGCAAAACTGTGACCAGCTTCTTTAAACTCTTTTCTGTCTGCTACATATATAGCAAAATCCGGACACGATAGTTCACATTCATTACAGCCAATACAAGCTTCTGGATGCTCGACTGCAATCATTGCACCAAGTGTAGACGAGACTTCATATCTCATTGCAAGTACACCTGAAGGGCATACTGATACACAAATATCACATGCTTTACAGTTACTTGTATTTACCCATACAGGTTGATCACCTGGGTTTTCAATCTTAAAAGTTCCCATTTATTCTCCTATTATTAAAGTGTAAGCTAAGCTCACACATTGCTCTTTGTATTCAAAGAGTATCTAAGTTTTTATAAGTTTATTCTAAAATGTGCTGATAGCGCCTAGTAAATGTAATAAATGTTACATTACAAGGCTCACACAAAAAAGCAGCTTACTTACCTAAAACCTCTGCAATTGCTTTACCAATTTCTGCTGGAGAAACAACAACTTTAACGCCAGCTGCTTCAAGAGCTTCCATTTTTTCTTTTGCAGTACCAGCACTTCCACTAACGATAGCACCAGCATGACCCATTGTTTTGCCTTTAGGTGCAGTTTGACCTGCAATAAACGCAACAACTGGTTTAGTAATCTGCTCTTTAATTAGCTTAGCAGCTTGAATCTCAAGATCTCCACCGATTTCACCAATCATAACGATTGCATGTGTGTCTGGATCCGCTTCAAACATTGGTAAGATTTGATTATATGAAAGACCAATAATTGGATCTCCACCAATACCAATAGCTGTAGTAATACCAAAACCTTCATTACATACTTGATTTGCACCTTCGTAAGTTAATGTACCACTCTTTGAGATAAGTCCAACATTACCTTTTTTGAAAATTGAACCAGGCATGATTCCTATTTTACACTCTTCAGCCGTGATAATACCAGGACAGTTTGGTCCAAGTGTTTTCATGCCATGCTTAGTAGCGTAAGCTTTAGCCATTTGCATATCTTTAACTGGAGCACCTTCAGTAATAATTACTGCAAGTTCAATTCCAGCTTCAGCAGCTTCCATCACAGCATCACCAACAAATGCAGGTGGAACAAAAATCATAGAAACTGTAGCACCAGTAGTTTTTACTGCCTCTGCAACTGTATTAAATACAGGCTTTCCTAAATGTTCTTGACCACCCTTGTTTGGTGTAACACCACCAACTATTTTTGTACCATATGCTAAACATTGCTCAGCGTGGAAAGTACCCTCTTTACCTGTAAAACCTTGAACGATTACTTTTGTATCTTTATTTACTAATATTGACATTAATTTCCTTTACTATGCTTGTTTTGCGGCCGCTACTGCTTTTGCAGCACCGTCACCTAAATCATCACCAACTATTAAGTTCGCAATGTTTGCATTTTTAAGAATTTGGGCTGCTTCTGGAGCATTTGTTCCATCAAGACGAACAATAACAGGAACATTAACATCAGTGATTTTAGTAGCTTCAATAATTCCGTTAGCAATACGATCACAACGAACGATACCACCAAATATATTTACGAAAATTGCTTTTACTTTAGGATTCTTAAGAATAATCTCAAAACCTTTTGCAACAGTCTCTGCGTTTGCACTACCACCAACGTCAAGGAAGTTAGCTGGAGTTCCACCCATATAGTTAATTGTATCCATGGTACCCATCGCAAGACCAGCACCATTTACCATACAACCAATCTCACCATCAAGAGCAACATAAGAGAGGCCATATTTAGCAGCTTCAACTTCATCAGCATCTTCTTCACTTAAGTCTCTCATTGCCGCGATATCTGGATGACGTCCAAGTGCAGAGTTGTCAAAGCCCATTTTTCCATCAAGTGCTAAAAAATCACCTGAACCAGTTTTTACTAGTGGGTTAATTTCAATCATCTCTGCATCATTTTCCATATAAAGTTTAAATAGTTTTTGTGCAAATGAAATAATCTTTTTTTGTTCAGCTTTATCTGTAATACCGAGACCAAATGCTAATTCACGGCCATGAAAACCTTGAAAACCGATAGCCGGATCAACAGGAACTGTAATTATTTTTTCAGGAGTTTTTTCAGCAACATCTTCAATATTCATTCCACCTTCAGTAGAAGCCATAATAAGAGGCATTTCTAATTTTCTATCAAGAACAACAGAAAGATAAAGTTCATCTTTAATGTCAGCACCATCTTCAATATAAAGTTTTTGAACTAACTTACCTTCAGCAGTAGTTTGGTGAGTAACCAAAGTCATACCAAGAATCTCATCTGCAAGTTCTCTAACTTCGTCAAGAGTTTTAGCTAGTTTAACACCACCACCTAAACCACGACCACCTGCATGAATTTGAGCTTTAACAACCCAAATAGGGCCACCTAACTCTTTTGCAGCTTCAACTGCAGCATCAACGCTTTCAACCATAATACCTTTTGGTATTGGAACGCCATACTTAGCAAAAACCTGTTTTGCTTGATATTCATGTATATTCATCTGTACTCCTCATAAAATTTATTGTTTTTATTATATCTACTTATTTGCTCAACCCTGCAATACTCGCAAAGCTTCTTTACCTATTGCTACAAATCGTAGCAACAAATTTACTTCACTTCGTACTGTTCTCTACCCATTTGGTATAAGTCGTTACCAAACGTATCATTTATAACAGTAACAGGGAAATCTTTAACAGTGATTTTTCTTACTGCTTCAGGACCAAGTTCTGGATATGCGATTACTTCAGCAGCTGTAATCTGTTTTCCAAGAAGTGCTCCTGCACCACCTGTTGCCCCAAAATAGATTCCACCGTACTCTTTACAAGCATCTTTAACTTCTTGGTTGCGTTTACCCTTCCCTATCATACCTTTAGAGCCATTTTTAAGCATAGTCGGAGAGTAGCTATCCATTCTATAGCTGGTTGTTGGTCCGGCACTTCCTATTGGGTCACCTGGTTTTGGTGGAGTTGGTCCAACGAAATAGATAATACTTCCCTCTAAATCAAACGGTAACTCTTCGCCAGCTTCTATAAGATCCACAAGTCTTTTATGAGCTGCATCTCTAGCCGTAAATATAGTTCCGTTTAAATAGACTATATCACCAGCCTTAAGCATTCTTGTTGTCTCTTCTGTTAATGGAGTTGTTAAAGTATAAGTTTTTGACATTTCAAATCTTCCTTATATAGTTATGTGTGTATGGCGTGAGCTATGACACTGAACATTTACTGAAACTGGTAAAGATGCGATATGACAAGGGTTTGATTCAATGTGAACAGCAAGAGCTGTTTTAGTTCCACCCATACCCATAGCACCTATACCAAGGTTATTAATCTCAACCATCATTCTCTCTTCAAGCTCTTTCATCTCGGGGTCACTATTTACGCTACCAATATCACGAAACAGAGCATGCTTGGAGCTGATACAAGCTTTCTCAAATGTACCACCAATACCAACGCCTACAGTAATAGGAGGACATGGATTTGGACCAGCATCACTGATTACTTCTTTTACATATTCTACTATTCCATCTTTTCCGGCAGCCGGAGGAAATACTCTAGCGCGAGATACATTCTCAGAACCACCACCTTTTGCAGCGTATTCGATATCTATTTTATCTCCAGCAACTAAATCAAAATGAATGATAGCTGGAAGGTTGTACCCAACCGTATCTTTTAGGTTTGCACGGCTAAATGGCTCACAAGTACTAGCTCTAAGATATGCATCTGTATATCCCTGCTCTGTTCCTTTATTGATTGCATCTCTAAGAAGTCCACCTTTGATTTTTACATCTTCACCAACATTTACAAAAAATACAGCAAGCCCAGTATCTTGACAAAGCGGGCGCTTTTCATCTTTTGCAATATCTGCATTTTCTAATATCTGTCTAATCACTTCTTTACTAACTGGTGATTTTTCAGTTTCCATAGCAGTTACTAAAGCATCATAAGCATCTTGTGGTAAATCAGTTCCAC
>JAGGWO010000210.1 GCA_021157485.1 Sulfurimonas sp.
GAATACTACTATCGCTACAGAGGTGTGTATATCGAAAGAAAACAAAAAAGAGAGAATTGCAAGACTGGCTCATAACGGAGTGGTCATGTGTTCGAGTCACATAGGACCCACCACTTGTAACTTATTCGTAAAATGGTATAAATCTATACCCAACCCCATAAATACTTTCTAATGAATCTTCAGGTAATTTTTTTCTTAGTTTAGATACTAGTTTTCTTATATTTTGAGCATCTATAGTTTCATCATAGGTTAAATAGTTCGCTACTATGTTTTCGTTAGAGTAGATTTTTCCTAAGTTTGTAGTTAAGAGTTGAATAAAAATAATCTCATATTTAGTTAAGTATATATTTTCTTTGTAATTAACGAGCGACTTGCTCTCTCTGTCATACGTAAAAGATTCATTTAATTTTATAGTGTTTGTAATATTGCTTGGTGCATTATTTGTTACTTTTTTAGATGTTTTTAGTAAGATTTTTAGTAACTCTTGAAAATCCAGAGGTTTTTTCAAAAACTGCTCTATTCCTAAGTTGATTAAAGGGAGTAAGTATTTAGATTCATCAAACGCAGAGAGTACTATTAGAGCCTGTGAAGGGTTGATTTCATATATATTCTTTGTCAGCTCAACTCCATCCATCTTTGGCATCTTTATGTCTGTTAAGACTATGTCGTAAAACTTACCATCATTCTCTTGAGTATGGTTTAAGTAACTTTTTAATGCCTCTTGACCATTTTCTGCACTAGTTACTACTTTAAAAAAGTTTTTTAAAATTGAATCTGTGCTAGTTCTGAGTTCATCATGGTCCTCAACAAACAGTATTGAAAGGTTCTTTGTATATTCTAGTAGTTCTTTAGAGTTTATCATAGCCCACACTTTAAGTTTTCTTTATTGTAAGCCTAGTATATCAGGTCTTGATGATAAATTCAATAAATATTGATACAATTACAACAATTATTATTAAAAGAGAATATATGAATGTTATAGTTAATGGACAAGAGAGAGAGTTTAAAAGTGAAAGTACACTTTTAGAGATATTAAAAGAGTTGTCATTAGAATCAAAAGTAATGGCTGCTGCTGTTAATATGGAAATAGTAAAACAAGACTCTTGGAATGTGTATAAGCTAAATGATGGTGATAAACTAGAACTTCTCGATTTTGTGGGTGGTGGTTGATTAACTACGCTCTAGTGCTACAACAGCTATAGCATACTCTCCATCATGTGTAATTGATACACTTGTCTCTTTAATATTGAATTTTTTTGTCACTTCATCAGATAATTTAATTTGAGGAGCACCTTGAAGAGTTTTTGTAATTTCTATATCATGAAAACTACATTCGCCTCCGATACCAACACCTAAAGCCTTAGAACAAGCCTCTTTAACAGCCCAAAAACCAGCTGCAGTTCTATGATTTTTTACAAGTGATATTTCATTTTTAGAGAGAAATTTTTGGAGAGCTTTATCGCCGAATCGCTCTATCAAGCGATTCATACGTGAGGTCTTAATTAGGTCTATACCAATCATTTACTGAATAACAAATTCCGTAAAGTAGATACCTCTGATTTTACCATCAGATATCATTGCGTTTAGTGTATCCATAACTTGAGTAGAAACTTTTTGTTTCCCTTTCTTGGATGATATCTCTTCGAGTGTTTTAGATGTTAAAATTCTAATAATTCTGTCTCTTAAAACTGGTGATTTAGCATCAAGCTCTAAGCTTAACTCTTCACCCTCTAGCTCTAAAGACATAGTAACTTTTAGATATCTTCTACCAGCGTCACTTTTTAGATTAACTGTAAAAGTGTCAAGTGGATATAAAATTCCAATATCACTTAGTTGTCTTGAATCATCATAATTACTTGAAGTGCTTCTTTTTGATTTAGACACAGTTCTCTCTTGTGCTGCTGGAGCAGAAGATACTTCAGCTTCATCATCTCCACCCATTAATAAAATACCAACTGTCGCACCAATTAAAATGATAAGTATTAATACAACGATGATAATTATCATCAGCATATTTGATTTTTTTTCTTTTGGTTGTTTTTCTTCTTCTGTGCTTTCTTCTTCAGCCATTATTCTTCCTTGAATTTTTAATTATGTTAGTATATCGGATTATTTAATATTTTTTAAACTATATATCTTCTTGTGTTAAATCTTTGAGTGGTAAAAATTCATAAGAGTCTGCATTATAGTATTCGATTTCTCCTGTTTCAATATCATAATACCATCCGTGAATACATAAACTTCCATCTTCAAATCGTTTTTTTACATTTGGATAAGTTAGGATATTTTCTATCTGTTTAATAACGGATAATTTTTCAGTTAAACGCACTAAATCTTCTTTTGGAGCATTGATACCGAGGCTTAAAATTGCAGATGTTTTTGCACTCTCACCAAGTTCAAGCCACTTTTTTGTATGAATGAGTGAAGAATCACTTATATCTTCATATAGAGCCTTACAGGCACCACAGTGAGTATGCCCGCATATTATAATCTCTTTGATTTTTAAGATACTAACCGCGTACTCTATTCCAGAAGCAGTTGCATGAAAATCAGCATCAGGTTTATATGGAGGTACAAAATTACCAACATTTCTTAAAACAAATAGGTCACCGGGATCTGCTTGAACCATTAAATCCGGAATTACTCTTGAATCAGAGCATCCGATGAAAAGTGCTTTTGGAGATTGACCACTGGTGACAAGATCAAGTAGCGATTTCTTATTTTTCTTAAAATAAGTTCTAAAAAGTTTGTTACCTTGTGCGTAAGCTTCCATATGCATAGCTATTAATCCTGTTAGGTTTAGCTACACTGCTTTATATCTAAAGCACATATCATCTCTTCGAAAATTGCTCCGGCTTCTCTATCCATGTCATCATGATACTCAATAACTAAAACTTCTCTTCCGTTTGAGATAGCAGTAGTATGAATTTCAGGTTTAATTTTATGTTTAGCAATGATGCTATCTACACAAGAATTAACTTTGTTTTTCTCTTCATCATTAGCATAAGCCAAGGCTAATCTTGAAAATCTCTCTTCACTTCTGAATTCTGCATCAATCATTTTTTACCTTTTGTAATAATTATTTGAAATTATACAACTATTATGGATAAAAAATGCTTATTTGTGCTTAATTTAATACCATTCTAATAGTTTTGTCACTTCATCCACTACAAAAGCTTTAACTGTTGTTTTCTCTAGAGGTTTTTTTGCTACAAGAGCTTTAGAAATATTTTGCATTTTTGCTTCTTTTAATCTTGTATCTAGTGCATATACCTCACGTACATCACCAACTAAAGAAACTTCACCTATAAATACAGTCTGTTTTGAGATAGCACGGTCGCGAAAACTACTAATAATAGCGGCAAGAACTGCTAAATCTGCAGCTGTTTCAGTGATTTTTATTCCACCAGTTATGTTGATATAAACATCATAGCCAGAGAGTGGAATTTCTAATTTTCTTTCTAAAAGTGCAAGAAGCATATTGAGACGATTGTTATCAAATCCAGTAGCTTGGCGTTTTGAATTTGGAGTGTGTGATTCTGAGACAAGAGCTTGAACTTCAAGGATAATTGGACGTGAGCCTTCCATGATAACTGTTAGTGCTGAGCCGGGTTGCTCTGAGTTACGGTTGAAAAAACGTGAGGCTACATCTGTTGCAGATACTAAACCCTCACTTTTCATCTCAAACACTCCTATTTCACTTGTAGGACCAAAACGGTTTTTAAATCCTCTTAAAATTCTAAGTTCCTGAGAACTGTCCCCTTCAAAATACAAAACAGTATCAACCATGTGCTCAAGTACTCTAGGCCCTGCTATAGAACCCTCTTTAGTGATATGACCGATGATGAATATGGCTATATTTCTCTCTTTAGCTATTCTCATAAGTTCAAAGGTAATCTGTCTCACTTGAGTAACAGATCCAGGCGCGGAAGTTATGTTTTCAGAGTAAATAGTTTGAATTGAGTCAATGATTAGAAAATCATACTTTCTATGTTCAAGTTCAACTAATATCTGCTCTAATCTAATCTCACTTAGAAGATAGAGGGAGTCATGATTTGATTTGAGTCTATTGGCACGAAGTTTAATTTGAGAAGTTGATTCTTCTCCTGTTACATAAAGGACATCTTTATTTGTTGAAGCGATATTTGAGCCAACTTTTAAAAGTAGGGTAGACTTTCCAACCCCAGGACTTCCTCCGATAAGTGTAAGCGAACCAGGAACTATCCCTCCACCTAACACAGTGTCAAGTTCATTATCAAGTGAGCTAAATCTAAATACTTCTTCTTCAACTATATCGTTTATGCTCACAGCTTTTGAAGATTTAGAACTACTTGATTTTGTCTGTTTTACTACCTCTTGTTGATGCTCATTTAGTTCTACAAATGAATCCCATGCTCCACAGTTAGTACATTTTCCCATCCATTTTGGAGTTGTAAATCCACAGTGTTGACACTCAAAAAGTACTTTCTTCTTAGCCATGATGTTGCCTTATTCTTTATATATAGAGGTATTTTAGTGCGTTTAAAAGGGAGGAGTTAAATATATGACATATTGCCATATATTTAGAGTGAGGTTCTTACTCTTCTTCTATGAAAAGAGCGTCAAGAAGACCATCGACAAATTCGTATTTATCAAATGGCACTAAGTTTTCTGGCTGTTCACCAGTTCCTATGTAAAGAATAGGAAGTTCAAGTGCATAAGCGATACTAAACACGCTACCACCTTTGGCCGTTCCATCAAGTTTAGTGATGATAATTCCGTCTATACCTATCATCTCATTAAATGCTTTTGCTTGTGCTATTGCTGAGTTACCCTGTGTTCCATCTAAGATAAGGATGGTTCTATGAGGTGCCCCACTGTGAGCTTTATCACAGATGCGTTTTATCTTTTTAAGCTCATTTGCTAAGTTTGTTTGAGTATGAAGGCGACCGGCAGTATCGATGATTACATTATCAAAACCTTTCGATTTTGCTGAATCAATAGTATCGTATGCAACAGCCGAAGAGTCATGTCCCTGTTTTGAGGAGACTATTGGAATATCAAGTTTTACAGACCATTGAGTTAGTTGCTCAATGGCAGCAGCACGGAATGTGTCTCCAGCTCCAAGAATTACTTTTTTTCCTTCATTTTTATAGCGTTGAGCTAGTTTTGAGATAGTAGTTGTTTTACCAGCTCCATTAACCCCAACAATCAACTCTACAAAAGGAGCAGTGAACTCAGGCTCTTTATAAGTTGTATATGCAAGAGTTGCTAAAAGTTTTGAGCGAAGAATCTCACGAGTAATCTTTTCTTGGTAAGTCTGCTCAATGATTATCTCAACTAAATCATACTCAACATCAGCCTCGAGTAAAATATCTTCAAGTTCATCTTTTGTAAAAGAAATTTTCTTCTTAGGCACAACTGTTTTTATTGCATCAACAGTTTTACTAAGAGATTTTTTTATGAATCCAAACATTTATATACCTAATGCTCTTTTAATATCACTCTCAATAAACTCTTCTTCTATTGCACCAACGTAATGGTTAACAAGTTTTCCATCTAAGTACATTGCCATTAAAGGAATAGGAAATCTATCTCCAACTTCCAAATTTTTTGCAATATCATCAATCAAACGACGATTTGTTTTAGAATTTA
>JAGGWO010000121.1 GCA_021157485.1 Sulfurimonas sp.
ATCCAAGTTTTGCTTCTTGGACAAAAAAAGTTCTTAAAGCCTTATCTCGCAAATCCATTCCTTTACAATCTAGCCAAGCTAAATATGTAGCTTCTATTGGAGTCACTTTAATTACGTTGGAGTATTTCTCACATACTTCTTGTAACATCTTATAGTTACCATACAGATGAACTTTTAGATCCTCTAACCAAGGTTTACCATTTTTATATGCACTCTCGAATGCAACGTGAGATAGAACACTACCCTCGGCAAAATGTATACGATTATATACTTCTTTAAACTTCTCACGTAACTCTTCGTTTTGAACCGCAACACTACTCATAGAAAAACCAGCCATGTTAAATGTTTTTCCAACACCGATAGCTGTTACAGTTATATCTCTTGCTCTTTCACTTAAAGATGCAAAAGGGATGTGCTTATTTGGAACATATACTAAATCAGAGTGTATTTCATCTGCAAATACTACAATATTATGCTCTAAACAAACTTCCAATATCTCTTCTAACTCCTCTCTTCTCCATACACGACCAACAGGATTATGAGGTGAGCACAGAAGCAAAAGCTTTGTATTTTCATCTATTTTTGATTTTAAATCCTCTATATCAAAAATATAGGTACCATCTTCAAGCTGTTTAAGAGGATTTTTTAAAACCTTTCTTTTCGCACGTGTTACACTATGAAAAAATGGTGGATATACTGGCGTTTGAACAATTATACTCTCACCAATTTCACTAAAAGCCTCAATAGCTACGCTCATGCTTGCAACAACTGAATGAGAGTACAACATATCATCAACTTCGTAAGTTATTCCATGCTCTTTTTTCATCCACTCAATCTGAGCTTCAAAAGCAGATACAGGGACTTCTTCATATCCAATAATTGGATGTTTTAGTCTCTCACTCACTGCGTTTAAAACAAAATCAGGAGTATCAATATCCATATCTGCAACCCAAACAGGCTCCACATCTTCAGTGCCAAACAACTCTTCTCTAAGAGTGAACTTTTCTGCGTTTGTATCTTTTCTACATGCGGAAGTTGAGAAGTCGTAACTCATCTTTTTCTCCAAACACTAACTTGTGAAATAGTATGCTGATATTTTCTCTTCGTCTCTTTTATAACAAACTCTAAATCTTGAAGATGAATAAGTTCAAACTTATCGTCTAAAACTTTTTTCAGACTATCTATTGTCTTAATATCTTCACCATTTTCATCTTTGTAACCGCCAAGCCAGAACTCTTTTTTTGTTGAGCTCTCTTGCCAAGTGTAAGGTGAAGTAATAACTAGGATGCCATCTACATTTATTCTCTCATCAATAGTGTCCAAAAAGAGTCTAGGATTATAGAGTCTATCAATCAGATTAGTCGCCATGATTAAGTCATATGAGTTAAAATTCGGCTTCAAATTACAAGCGTCACCCTGCCAAAATGAAACTCTCTCTTTGAGCTTTTCATAGCCTAACTCTTCAATAGTCACCTTTTTATTTGTCACTATTTCACCCTCTTCTTTGGAGCTAAACGCAACATATCCATCTGATTTTAATTTAGCTCCAACTTGAACAAAACGTACAGAGAAATCAATTCCCTCCACTTCATTAAACTCACGGGCAAGCTCATAGGTAGCACGTCCTGTTGCACATCCTAAGTCGAGTGCTTTATTCTTGTTTTGAGCGAACTTAGAAGCAATCTTCGCTGTAGCTATTGCAAAGTTTTCAACTCCAAAATGAGTATCTCCATATTGAAATTCACAATATTGTGAAACCAACTCATCACTCTCATATATCTCTGTCTCTTGCTCTTGTTCTTGACTTGAAACTACATATCTAAAACCTGCGTTTTGATAGAAATGTTTTCTAAATGCATATCGAGAATATTTCATTATTAGATTTCCGCTACTCGCCCATGATGAGCCCAATATAAGCGCATGTTTTTCATCAAATGTGGGTACTGAGAAATCATCATAAGCTTCGTGAACTTTAAATCCTTCAAAACCTCTAATCGGTGTTCTACTCCACTGCCATACATTTCCAACTACATCATAGAAACCATTGAAACTAAATTCATCAACAGGACAAGAACTGGCATAATGATAAAAGTTCAGATTGGCTCTACTCTCATGAAAGGCAGGTATATCTTGTAGCCCAGCTTTATTATAAATTGCTCTATACTCTGCTTCACTTGGAAGTTGATAAGTTACCCCATCATTTTTACTTTTATATCTACAAAATGCTTCCGCTTCAAGTGCATTTACATCAACTGGCCAATTAAGTGGCATATCAATTTCCAAACTCAGAGTTCTGTACTTAAACTTGCCATCTTTTAAAACCCAAAAGGTTGGATGAGTAGCCTTTGTAAGTTCTAAAAACTTTTTGCCCTCTTCATCCCAGAACTCACTATTTTCATATCCACCAGCGTTAACAAACTCTATAAATTCGCCATTACTTACCAGATATTTTGAAGCTTCAAACGCAGCTACATTTTCTGCATAAACACCATACTCATTATCCCAACCATATAAGTTATGAGAGCTCTCTTTTCCTAATCTGATTTCAGTAGCATCTATTTTTAACATTGAATTTTTAGGAGCTTTTGAGCTATTTTTACAAATATTAAATTCTTTTACACTTTTTACTAAATCTATAGGCATTTGCCGATGTAAAACTAAGGATGTCTCTATATGAATTCTTTCATGCTCTATTCCCATTAAAATTATCCACATGGGTGAGTCATCTTTAATTGGCAGAGTTAAAGGCAGAGTCATAATCAGGTCATCAACTAACTCTTGAACTTTAGCTCTATACTCACGTACTTCATCAACTTTTGGCCAAGAGTAGTTTGAGCCATCCATATCATCCCAACTCATCTCATCAACACCAACGGCAAAGATTGACTCAAAGTCTGGATTTATACGCTCTTGTATTATCTTCATATTGATTAATTTATTTATAAAAAAAGTTGCAGTGTGCCCGAAGTAAAAAATCATAGGATGACGAGTTATTTCAGATTTTTTATAAAACACATCTTCATCTTTCAATACTTCAAACACTTTTTCATAAAGTGCAGAAGTATTATGAAAATACTCTTTTATCTCTTGGCGTTTTCCCTCAATACTATTCCCATTAAGTGTGACAGGATACTTACTTAGTTTACTCAAAAAATACCTTTTTATTTGTTATAATCATTATATGAAATTTTATCATAGTAACTTATTAAATTCATTTTCAAACTTAACTCATTGCTTCACAGCTAAGGAAGGTGGTGTTAGCAATGGAGTATACTCTTCACTAAATCTTGCGTTTCATATTGAAGATGACAGTGAAGCAGTAAATAAAAACCATGCTCTCTTAGCAGATAAATTAAACTACAATAAAAAAACTCTTGTTCATATGAAGCAGATTCACTCTGACATAGTTCATATAGTTTGCTCAGATGACAATTTTAATAATCCTCCAACATGTGACGCACTCATAACAGATAAACAAAATATTCCTCTTATGGTTATGGTTGCGGACTGTTCTCCTATAACCTTTTATGACAGTATAAAAAAAGTTATTGCTGTTGCTCATGCTGGACGACAAGGTGCTTTTAAAAATATAGTTAAAAATGTAATTGATAGTTTCAAAAGTAACTATGACTCAGATGCAGAAGATATTTTAGTTACGATTGGTGCAAGTATTGGTGCGTGTTGCTATGAAGTTGGAGCTGAAATCTATAAAGAAGCTAAAGAGTTAGGAGTTGAGTACTCACTAAATAAAAAAGCCGGGAATTACTATCTAGATATATCCAAAATACTGCAAACGCAACTCTTAGAAGCAGGAATGAAAAAAGAAAATATAGAGCTATCAAGAGAGTGCAGTTGTTGTAAAAACAACAAATACTTCTCTTATAGAGCTGATGGGACTACAGGAAGATTTGCAGGAGTAATAAAACTAAACTAACTTTTGCACTTTTTTAGCCAACTGTTGAGGAAGAAGTCCTAAAGACTCCTCTACAAGCTTTGTATTTCCATGAGTTATAAACTTATCTTCATATTCAAAACTTGTTACATTAACATCTACTATATTCTCATCTGCTAAAAACTCTAAAATTGCAGAACCTACTCCACCCATTTTAGAACTATCAGAAAATACAAACCACTTTTTATGTTTAGTTGCTAACTCTCTTAACATCTCTGCGTCTAATGGTTTAACGAAACGCAGATCTAAGATATTAACCTCTTTGCCCATTAGTTTAGCCGTTTCATAAGCGCGGCCTACTCCATTTCCATAACCAATAAAAAGTATATCACTCTCATTTGAACGTAACAGTTCCGATTTTGCATACTCAAATGAGTTTGACTCAGGTAAATCTGTTGGAGTAAATGAACCTCTTGGATAACGTAGAGAACATGGATGGTCGTACTCAGCGGCAAATGCCATTGCTTGATGAAATGACTTCTCATCACGTGGAGCAAAGAGTGTCATGTTTGGAATTGCGCGTAAAAAAGAGATATCAAAGACACCTTGATGTGTCTCACCATCTTCACCAACAATTCCAGCACGGTCAAGTGCAAATACAACGGGTAAATCCATCAGACAAGTATCATGAATTATTTGATCATATCCACGTTGCAAAAATGTTGAGTAGATTGTACAAAATGGTTTAAAACCCTCTTTTGCTAAAGCACTCATAGAAGTAACAGCATGTTGTTCAGCAATTGCTACATCCCAAAATCTATCTGGATAAGTTTCCATAAGTTTACTCAAGCCTGTACCACTTGGCATAGCGGCTGTAGCACCGACAATTTTTTCACTGTTTTGCGCTAAATGCATTAAAGCTTCTGTATAAATCTGTGTAGCACTTTTAGCAGATGATTTTTTAACACTTGCACCATTACTTAAGTCAAAGGGACCAACACCATGCCATTTTTCCTCTTTACCCTCAGCAATATCATAACCCTTGCCTTTTATAGTTTGAGCATGAATAATAACTGGCTGACCTAAGTCTTTAGCCTTTTGAAATATATCTATAAGTTGAGTCAAATTATGTCCATCAACTGGACCAATGTAATTTATACCCATCTCTTCAAACATAATGCCGGGAGTGATAAGCTTTAAACCCTCTTCCATACGTTTAGCAATATAGTGAGCACCCTCTCCAAAGTTATCTACAAAACTCTCTGTAGTTTTTTTAAACCGCTGGTAAAAAGGAGATGCCATCGCAGAACTCAGCATTCTACTTATAGCTCCTATTGGTTTAGCTATACTCATCTCATTATCATTGAGAATAATCACCATTGGATATTTTCTATCGCCCAGTTCATTAAGTGCCTCATAAACCATACCAGCAGTCATAGAACCATCACCAATCATTACTACTGGTATGCGACTATCTTGTTCGCCTTTAAGTGCTATAGCTTTTGCAGCCCCAACACCTAAAGAGATTGAAGTTGAACTATGCCCAGCAACGAAATAATCATCATCACTCTCGCTCGGTTTTGTGTATCCACAAATACCATTAAACTCTCGGAGTGTACCAAACTCATCCCATCTATCTGTTAGTAATTTATGCGCATATGATTGATGAGAAACATCAAATATAAATGGATCTTTTTTAGAATCAAATACTTTGTGCATAGCTACAATTAACTCTGTAGCACCAAGTGTTGAACTTAAATGTCCACCATTTTTACTAACAACTCTCAAAATTTCTTCTCTTATTTCACCGCAAAGAGTCTCTAACTCTTCTACAGATTTTGACTTAATATTCATTCATACTCTATTCGCTTAAAACAGCTTTTTTTACTCTCTCAAATCTTTTTGAAATTTCTGCATCTATATTTCCAGCGTCACTTATTGCAATAACGCCACCTTCACTAATCGCACTATCTGAAACTACTTCAATATGCTCTAGAGAACCAACATGTTCAGATATTGCACCATGGTCTTTAGGATTAACTTTTAGGGTAACCTTTGATGCACTCTGTAACTCTTTAATTAGCTCATCTGATAAAACTTTTGCAACTTCTTTCGAGTTATCACTAAGCTCAATACTTACAACCTCTTTAGAGATATCTAATGCGGCTGTAACTAAACTATCTTTTATTGTCTCTAAAGCAGTTTCAAAAGCACTAGCACTCTCTTCTAATTTTTTAACTGATACTGCAAACTGTTTGACTGCATCTACTGCATCTATGTCTCCATCTTCAATCGCCTTGGCTTTTCCAGCTTGCATACCTTCATTGAAAGCTTCTTCTTTCACTTTTTGCAACTCTAGCTTATACTCTTCTTCCTTGGCTTCAAGCTTCATCTGTAGTTTTATGAAATTTGATGACATATCATCAGTCTTTTTCATTAAAGATTCAATCAAAGACTCTTTAGAACTTGTGCTTAACTCACTTGAATCAATTTCAGTTGCTTTTGGAACACTCTCTTGTATAGATTCTGAAACTAAGTTGGAGTGACTAGCGGCACTCTCTTCATCCCCTTTTGAGCCTAAAGCTATAATTTTAAAATTATACTTATCAACACTGTGCATTGCTACTGAATCATTTGATATTACTGTTGCCATAATTACTCAATCATCTCTTCAGATGAGCCCATCTGTATAGCTCCTGACTCAGAAAGTGCATTCACAGACTCAACAATTTTTCTCTGAGCAGCTTCAACATCTTTCATTTTCACTGCACCTAGGAACTGCATCTCTTCTTCAAATGCTTCACGAGCTCGCTCACTCATAGCAGAGAAGAACTTCTCTTTAAGCTCTTCTGGTGAAGATTTAAGTGCTAACATTAGTTCCGCTTTATCTGCAGCTTTAAGAACTTCAGTAATAGCAGCTTTATCAAGAGAAACCATATCTTCAAAAGTAAACATCATATCTTTAATCAGAGTTGCTAACTCTTCATCAACCTGCTCGATTGTAGCAAGCGTAGATTTAGAAGATTTTGCACCAAGACGATTAAAGATGTCTGCAACAGCTCTAGTTCCACCAACTTCAACTTTGTATGAAGCAAGAGATTCAAGTTTAGACTCAAGCACTGCTGAAACTCTTTTAATAACAGATGGAGAGATGTCTCCAAGTTTTGCCATTCTCATAGCAACTTCACTACGTAAATCATCTGGGAAGAACTGTATCGTATCAGCTGCTTCGGTTGCATCCATATGTGCCAAAATAAGCGCAATAGTTTGAGGATGCTCATTAATAATAAAATCTGAGAGTTGCTGAGGCTTGATTTTTGAAAGGTATGCAAAGTTTTGAGTATTTTGCATACTTTTAGATAATTTATCTAATACTTTTTTAGCCTCCTCAGCACCTAAAGTTCTATAGAGAAGCTCTCTTGCATACTCCATACCACCAGAAGTAAGATACTGCCCAGATTGAAAAATTGCATGAAACTCTTCAAGAATTGCTGTTGCAACTGATCTATCAATTGTAACATTACTGGCAATATATTTTGAAACTTCCGTTATCGCTTCAACATTCATATTTGAAAAAATTGCTGCAGTTGCTTCTTCACCAAGTTGAAGTAAAAGTATTGCTATCTTTTCTGAAATTGTCATCTCATCAAAAATAGCCTGCTGTTGCGGGTTTAAACTTGCCATTCTTTACCCCTTTTTTCCTGAAGAATTTTGTCCCTCAGCTTCTTCACTCAATAGTGCTTGAAGAAGTGAAGCTATCTCTTCTGGTGAATCTTCAGCCATTGTTCTTACTTTATCAAGTATAACTTCATATTTAAGTTCATCCTCATTAAAGCCTTGACCAACACCAAGTTGATCTTCAACTTTTTTACGCATATCTTGAACTTTTTGAACTAAATCTTCATCCTCATCATCAGCTATCTCTAAAATAGGCTTAGCGAGCTCTTCATCCTCTTTTGAAACTTCAAGCATACGCTCGGCAAATGGAGTAATGATTTTTTTATAGATAATAAGAAGTAAAATAAGAACAAACAGATATTTAAATAGACCAGAGAAAGGGGCTAAGTATGTCTCACTAAACACAACTGCCTGAGAAACACCATCTGAACCTGGTTCGCTATTATCTCTTTTAAACTGTAAGTTTTTTACAGATATTAAATCACCTCTAGACTCATTAATACCTATTGATTGACTTACAAGTGATGTTAATGCCTGAAGGTCTGTTTCATCTAATGACTGATACTCTAACTCATCAGTAGATACTCCATCTTCACCAAGTTTATACTTATACTTCCCATCTACCATTACAGCAGCTGTAATTCTTTTTATGCGAGCAAATTGACTTTTTGTAGTAGATACAGTTTTTCCAACTTCATAATTAGTTGTACCTGTATTTTTTTCATATTTTTCACCTGTTTGAGAACCTTTTAATCCTTGAACAGGTCCAATATTACTAACTGTTCCAGGAACGCCACCAACTTGTTCTGGTGAGCCACCCTCACGTTTTTCTTCACTAATCTGCTCACTTCTAACAACATTTTCAGGATCAAAAACTTCTGATGTAGAGTTTTTTATAGAGAAGTCATACTCAATCGTAACTTGTGCAACCACTTTAGAGTCTCCACCTACAAATGGAGATATAACTTGAATGATTTTCTTCTGTCTTTTTTTCTCTTCTCTATTTTTAAACTTCTGTTGAGTTGATGAAAGCTCTCCCATTTGAGCCATCTCATCTTCATCACCAAGTGTTTCACCTTCTCCATTAATTAACATGACATCAGATGAAGACATTTTTGGAACTGCTGCCGCAACTAGATTTTTTACACCTCTAACCTGTTTTGAGGAAAGATTTCTTCCATCAACTAGCTGAATCATTACAGATGCCGTTGGAGAAACCTGCTTTGAAACAAAAAGGGTCTCTTTAGGAAGTGCTAAACTTACTGTTGCAGATTCTATTGGGGAAAGTGCGTTTATAGTACGAGAGAGTTCACCCTCTAGTGCACGAAGATGTTTAATCTTTTGATCAAAACTTGTAGCTCCAAATTCCTGAGTATCAAATAGTTCAAAACCAACACCATTATCTTTAGGAATACCTAAAGAAGCAATTGCTATTCTCTGCTTATACACTACATTTTTGGGAACTTTAATTACGTTATTTGCTTCTAATTTATACTCAATATTCTCTTTTTCAAGCTGTTCTACAACTTTTGCCGCATCAGATGAGCTGAGTGAATCAAAAAGAACTTCATATTTATTTGGTTGATTCTTTTGAGCAGTATATACAACTAAAAAGAGAAGAAAGGCTACTATTCCAACTACAGCAACCGCTATAATAACTTTTTGCTGCTTCGTTAGCTTCGCATAAAGAATAACTAACTGTGAAAAAAGTACCTTAAAATCCATTAATTTCCCAATTCATTTATATTAATTCTTTCATTAGTTCAAAAAAACGACTATTTTGTTCTTTTGTTCCAACTGTTACACGTAGAGCATTCATCCCATAACCACTTAAATCTCTAACAATCATTCCACGCTTAAGTAAATTATCCGCTATTTTACTCGATTTATGGTTATTATTTAGACATAATGTAACAAAATTTGTATAACTCTCTATTATATCTATTTTTTCGCTCTTTGCAAACTCTTCGTAGCGTTTCATCTCATCAAAACAATCTGCGATACAATTGTTTACAAATTCTTCATCTTCTACTGCTACACTTGCTGCTTCGAGCGAAAGTGTAGTGATGTTAAAAGGTGGTCTTAATTTATATAGCTCTTTTATAATTTTAGAACTTGATATCCCATATCCAACTCTCATTCCACCAAGTCCATAAGCCTTAGAAAAAGTACCTAAATAGATAACATTCTCAAACTTTTCTATCAAATCTTTAGGTTGTACTTTTTTAGCACTCTCTTTAAATGCTGCATATTCCATGTAAGCACCATCAACTACAACTAAAGTATCATTATCAATTTTAGAGATAAAATCGAACATATCTGCTGCGTTTATTGCATCTCCAGTCGGATTATTGGGTGTACATAAAAATATAATATCTGGTTTTTGGGCTTTATACAGTTCATAAAACTCATCTAAATCATGCTCTTGAGCTTGCGTTCTGATAATCTCTGCACCAACATGTTTAGCGTAGATTTCATACATTGCGAATGTTACACTATTGATTAAAATTTTTGAGTTTGAGTTAGCTTTTGCATGCATCAAAAACTCTATTACTTGGTCACTTCCGCTTCCAATAATCAGGTTTTCTTCTTTTATCTCAAATCTATTTTGAAGTGCATTTTTTAGTTTCAGCATAGAGTCATCAGGATATAGAGCCATATTGACAACGATGTCACTTACTGCTTTTTGTACCTTTGGTGAGCATCCATAAGGATTCTCATTTGAAGCAAGTTTGACAATATCTTTTGGCTCGATACCAAACTCACGAACAACAAGCTCTATAGGTTTACCAGCTTCATAAGTTTTAATATCTTTTAGTTTTTCATTAAATTTCAATCTTCACCCTTCACATAACTACCTAACCAATTATATTTCGTCTTAACCATTAGTCCTCGCCTTTAACATAACTTCCAAGCCATGTCACCTCACCCTCATGTTTAGAGAGTACTTTTTGTATATTTGAATCATCTATGTGACCATAAAAATCTATATAGAACCAGTAACCAAAGCCACCTTTATCTTTTGATGGACGTGACTCAATTTTAGACATATTGATATTTTCATTATCAAAATCTTGTAAAAAGTGAACTAGTGAACCAGCTTCTACGGCATCTTTTAGACGAACTAAAATAGAAGTTTTATCATGCTCACTAGGAGAGTTTTTAAAGTCACTTAAAATTACAAAACGTGTTGAACTGTCATGTTCATCTTCTATATTTTCAAACATTGTTGGAACATTGTAAAGTTTTGCTGCAATATGCGCACAGATGGCACCTGCTGTTGGGTCTTCAGCTGCTAAAATTGCCGCTTTTGCAGTTGATTCAACTGGAATCTGTTCAACATTTAAAAAACCATGCTGAGATAGAAACTCTCTACACTGTCCAAAACCTTTGTCTTTAGAGTAGATTTTTGTTATATCCTCTAGCTTTGTTGCTTTACTAGCAAAAGCCATGTGAATAGGCATATAGAGTTCAGCCACAATTTTTACAGAACTTTTTGCAAGTAAATCAAGAGTTTCACCTACAATTCCATCTCTAGAATTTTCAATTGGCACAACTCCGAACTTAGCACGACCAGCCTCTAATGTTTTAAATACAGAATGAATAGAACCAAGTGAAAGATAGTCGCTCATACCACCAAAACGGCTCTCTGCAGCTTGGTGAGTAAAGCTTCCTTCAGGTCCAAGATATGCTATACGTTCTGGTAATTCTAAGTTACGTGAAACTGCAAAAACTTCTAAAAATATAGCTTCGATTGCACTCTTATTTAAAATGCCATCGCTTTCTTTACTAAGGGCCGTTAATCTATCAATAATATCTTTCTCGCGCTCAGGTCTATAGACAGCTGTACCACTATCATGCTTTATTTCACCTACTCGCTCAACAACTTTCATACGTTTGTTAAGAAGTTCTAATAATGCATTATCAATAGTGTCTATCGCATCTCTACAATCATCTAAAGTTTTCATATTGCCTCCAAAATATCTTGCATATCACTGTATACAAAATCAGGTTTAAGTTCGTTTTTTAAAAATGGAACTATCTCATTCGCACTTTTATATTTTCCACTTGTTACAAAAATAGTTTTTACACCAAGCTCTTTAGCACCACCTAAATCACCTTTTACATCATCACTTATCATAGTAATATTACTAAACTCTGCTTGAGGATTTTGTTGCCTTATACCTTGAAGTGACTCATTGTAAAAAGCCTCGCTTGGTTTTCCAACAACTGTATAAGAGCAAGACGTAGCAAACTCTAAAAGTTTCAAAATAGCTCCAACACCAGGGTAACGCTTGTTATTTTTAGCATAGATTGATGTCTCATGCATCCCAACTAAAGATGCACCAGAGAGTATAAAGTCTATCATCTGAGCATACTCGTCTGCGTTAAAATCTTCCTTGATTGCTACAAGAACAGTTGAAGGATTTTTATAATCTAAAACGTATCCCATTTTCACTAACGTATCTAAAAACTCTGGAGCACCATAAGCTGCAACAGCTTTTTTATTCACACGTGATTCTAGAAGCATAAGAGGGTCAAGGTATTTATCAAAAGAAAAATTAAAACCGATAGAAGTCAAATAAGTATGAAAATCTTTAGAAGACTTTTTAGTGTTATTTGTAATAACCATATATGGTATCTGCGTTTCATTTAACATATCTATAAACGCAATGCTCCCGCGAATAGGTGATTTATCAATATCGCTGATTAGTGTGCCTTGAACGTCTATGAAGTACATTTTACTTAGTCCGCTAGAAACTCTTGCTCTAGAGCAATTAAATCTTCAAAGACTTCACGTTTTCTAATAAGTCTAGCTTTGCCATCTTCAAGAGCAACCTCTGCACTTCTTCCACGTGTATTATAGTTACTTCCCATACCAAAACCATAAGCTCCGGCGCTGTGAATAACAACTAAATCATTATGAGCTAACTCGGGGAGTAGATAATCTTTTGCAAAGAAATCTCCACTCTCACATACTGGACCGACTATATCTACCGCTCTTAGTTCACCTTTTGCCTCTGTAACAGCTTCTATCTTGTGATATGCACTGTATAAAGCTGGACGAAGAAGGTCATTCATAGCACCATCAACTACAACAAACTTTTTGTTTCCATTTTGTTTCTCATAAAGAACTTTACTCACAAAATAACCTGCATTTGCAGTTAAAAATCTACCTGGTTCACAAAGGATAGTTAAATCAAGAGCAGTCAGAGTTCCTAAAATAGCTTGAGCATAATCATATGGTTTTATTGTAGTTTCATCATCATATTTGATTCCAAGTCCACCACCAATATCGAAAAACTTTAAATCAATTTTTATCTTACTAAGTGAGCGAACAAGGTCAGCTACTATTTCAGCAGACTCACGGATAGGTTGTAATTCAGTCAATTGTGAGCCTATATGAAAATGAATTCCAACTGGATCTAAGTGTTCAGAGTTATTTGCCGTTATGTACATGCGTTTTGCAGTTGAGAGGTCTACTCCAAACTTATTATCATGCAGTCCTGTTGAAATATATGGATGTGTTTTTGGATCAATATTCGGATTTACTCTGATACTTATGCGAGATTTGGCATTTAGCTCACGCGCAATCATCTCAACACGACCAAGTTCAGCTTCACTCTCTACATTGATATAAAGAATATCTTTTTCTATTGCTTCACGTATCTCATCATCACTTTTACCAACACCAGAAAAAATAATTTTATATGCGGGTATTCCAGCAAGAAATGCACGACGTACTTCACCGATAGAGACACAATCTGCCCCACTGCCCATTTTTGCAAAATGTTGGACAACACTAAGATTTGAGTTTGCTTTTACAGCGTAAGCTATGATAGATTTTCTACCTTTAAAAGCCTCTTTAAGTTCATCAAACTGAGTTGTCATATAGTCAAAGTCATAGATATACAAAGGTGTTTTGTACTCGTTTGCTAACTCTTTAAAATTAATCATTTAAAATTTCCAAAATATTTTTAAATGATTCTATCTAAAAAGTGCTTATAATCGCCTAAGACGTCACTAAACGGTACTTTCTCCACTGTCTAATTGCTATTAAAAAGAGAATGCTAACTGGCATAATTACACCTATCTCACTTGAAATTGTTTTGTTGTTTGCTAGCTCAATAAACATAAATAAAACACCCCACACCAAAAGTGTTGACAAAATAGCTCCAAAACTGAAAAGTGAAACATTCAAAAAGCGTACACTGATAGGTACAAAAAAGAAGATTATTACTACCAAGCATGGTACAAATAATGGATATATGAATATTTTATAAAGAGCACTTTTAATACTACTGGTGTTAATATTTTGTCCATCCAAGAGTATTATTGCATCGATTGCATCTTTAATTGTAAAGTTTACTTTTCCCTCATAAACTTGATCAAGCATTTTTGGTCTGAAGTCTTTTAAAATATTCAAATTTTTTGATTCTTGAACTTTAATACCTAAGGAGGCAAAAGACAAATCATCTGGTTTTGTTATAATATCAGCTTTTTTAATGTGCCAATAACCATCTCGATATGTCGCCTTTTTAGCTACTAATACTTTGTGTAATGAGTTATTTTTTACAGTAAAAACACGAATACCTTCTGCAGTTTGCTGTAAAGGAAGCATTTTAGAAAAGTATATATATTGACCTTTATAGGTAAAGAAAAGATCTCTTGTTGGGCTTAAATATTGTGCATTTTTTCGTATATTATTCGAAAATTCATCTGCTCGAGAGAAGCTTGGAAGTGCATGTAATGCGATAAAGACAACTATAATAGATGTTGAAACCGCGACAAAAGGACGAAGCACATCTACTCTAGAGTACCCTAAAGAGTACAACGAAACTAATGCGTTTGAACGAATTAGAAATATCTTAGTTGTTATCATTGCAAATACAAGTGCTAAAGGTAAAAGCATCTCTATCGCGAAGAATGATTTGTAAACTAAATAGATTAAAAGTAAATTGGCTGACTTTGATAACTCTTCAGCATGTTCCATATAGTCAAGTCCAACCATAAACACAACTAATGCAATTAATATAATCAAAAAATACTTAATATAGTGCAGAGAAATATATTTGAATGCTAACATAGCGTTATTTTAGCTGAAATTTTTTAATTGTATATTTAGAACTTGTATCTTCAAGCGAGTTTTGGAGTAAAAACTCAACTGCTTCACTTGTATGAGTTATCCAATCCCGTATATGCGTTTGCTCGTGCGAATTAAAATCACTCAATACATAAGAGGAGACTTCTCCTTTATGTTCAGGCTTACCAATACCCATGCGGACTCTTGTATACTCTTTTGATATTCTCTCATCAGTTGACCTAAGTCCATTATGACCACCATGCCCACCACCATGTTTAAAGCGTAGTGTTCCAAAAGGGAGGTCTAAATCATCATGTATTACAACAACTTCTTCAATTTTGTAAAACTTTTTCACTGCAACTATAGAGTTACCAGAAAGATTCATAAAAGTAAGTGGTTTTAATAAAAAATGATTTGAAAATTTGAATAGTTCACCGTCAAATGATGATGAAGAAAGTTTTTGAGCATTTTGTCGTCTAACTAGCTCATCTATAACCATAAAACCTATGTTATGGCGAGTAGACTTATATGTCAGTCCAGGATTACCCAGTCCGACTATAAGCATGATTACTTAGCTTTAATAATACTAATTAATGCTACACGGTCACTATCTAAAATCGTAACATTAGGAATTTCTGGTAAATCACGTACTAGTTTAGAAGCACCTGTATCCATCTCTGTTACATCGATCTCGATTGTATTTGGAAGATTTTCCGGTGTACATTTAACAGTTAAACGTGGTTTAGCTGCATGAACAAGACCTTTATTTTTAAGACCTAGCGCTTCACCCACTGCAACAACTGGAACATTAAATGTTGTTTCAACACCTGGTTGTGCTACCATTAAATCAACATGTAACAAATTACCTGTTACAGCTTGAGACTCATATGATTGAACTACAACATTCAACTCTTTACCATCCACTTTTACTGGGAACGCTAAAGTTTCTTTGTTGCGAACAGTACGGATATACTCATTCATTTTGAATGCAGCATTGATATTTTCAACACCTTTTCCGTAAATGTTTGCAATCAGATAACCATCTTTTCTATAAGCTTTAACAGCTTTTTTTCCAATACTCTCTCTAATTATGCCTTCTAACATATTAAATCCTTAAATTAAAATAGGCGAAATTGTACCCACTTAAAATTTAAAATCTACTTTAAATCAAAAACATCCTCTTCATTTATTGGAGCCACATCAGCAGAACCATCTTCATTTCTAGGAACAGTAGTTATTTTACCACTTGAGAGTCCACTTATTTTAAGTTCTAAATCTGATGCACTTGTAGCGTTTTCCATCGCTTGTTCTTTTGATATAACCCCATCTAAATAAAGTTCTAAAATTGATTGATCAAAACTTTGAGATTTATAATGATCATGTCCAGCTTCAATAGCATCTCTAATCTCGTAATCTCGGTTTTCCATAATTAGTTTTTCAATTGTAGGAGTACGCAGCATAATCTCCATAGCAGCACGACGACCACCATCAACGGTAGGAATAAGTCTTTGGGAAATAACACCTTGAATTACACCAGCAACTGAGAGTCTCACACGATTTTGCTCATCTGTAGGAAACTGTGCAATAATACGGTTAATAGTCTCTTTTGCATCAATTGTATGCAGCGTTGAGAAAACTAAGTGTCCTGTGTCTGCTGCATGAAGAGCAAGGTTAATTGTCTCTTTATCTCTCATTTCCCCAACTAGAATAATATCTGGATCTTCACGAAGAGAAGCTCTTAAAGCTGTACCAAAAGAGAGAGTATCTTGTCCAACCGAACGTTGGTTTACTATACACCCTCTATCTTTATGAACAAACTCAATCGGATCTTCAATTGTAATAATATGTTTTTTCTTTGTTCTATTGATCTCATTAATTAGAGCTGCCAAAGTAGTTGACTTACCACTACCTGTAACTCCGGTAACTAAAACTAAACCTCTCTCTATTTGAGTAAATCTTTTGATTACTTCTGGGAGGTGCAGTTCTTCAAATGAAGGAATTTGAACTGGAATAACACGAAAGACTGCAGAAACACCATCCATCTGAAAAAATACATTTACACGAAAACGATTATTTTCATCAAACGGATAAACTAAATCTATCTCCTTTTTCTCAACAAACTCTGCATATCGACCTTTTAGAAGCTCTTTTGCAAAAGTAATAGCATCCTCTTTTGAAAGTATTCCCCCACCAAACTGAACAATATTACCGTTAATACGTGCTCTAATTACAGAATTAGCTTTAATATGAAGGTCAGAACCTCCAATCTCAATCATTTTTTTAAGATATGCTCTAATCTTTTTTAGCTGCTCAAACGTTAACTTACTTACATCTACTTGATTACTCATAATGACTCCAAAATATCTTTAAATGCTTCTTTAAATGCTTCTAGTCCATCTACTATCTGATTATCTAAAACCTCATCAAAATTAATACCTGCGTTTTTAACTTTTTGGAAATGCGCCTTAATAACATCAGGTGAAATTGGTAAAGCTTTATCTTTAGCTCCATTTTCATAGTATGCTTTAATTGTATCAATTGGCGCTGTATTTACACTGTTATACGCTAGTAGCTTTTCAATATAATAATGAGCAGGAAGAGACTTATCTTTAATCCCTGTACTTGCAAAAAGAGCACGGCACCCATCTACATTCATAGATTCTATCTCAGCATATATATCTGCTGTGTTATAGATTCCACTCAAATTATCATTAATCCCCAATGAAGCAAGTTTAGCATCTATTCTGCTTACAAAGATACTTATTACAGTATCTACGGACTTACCATATGTAGCAACACCTTTTCTAAATGCTTTGGCACAAGAGATTGCCTGACTCTTTTTAAATATTAGCGTTGCGTTTACAGGAATACCAACTGACGTGAGCTCTTTCATTGCGATATATCCAGCTTCGGTAGCCGGTACTTTTATCATTACATTGTCTCTGCCTATCTCTGCAAAAAGTCTTTTTCCTTCTGCAACTGTAGCCTCAGAATCATCACAAAGAAAAGGGTCAACTTCTATGCTCACGTAACCATCATCTTTTTTATCATAAAGTGGTTTTAGGATATCAGCAGCTTTTCTTATGTCATAAATTGCAACTGCTTCATACTTCTCTTTAGCGGAGAATCCATCAAGAGTTGATAGTTGCTCTTTATATGCTGGAGAATTAAGTATTGCGTTTTTAAATATAGCCGGATTTGACGTGGCACCATTTATTATCTCTTTATCTATTAGCTCTTTAAATTCATTATCTAAATAATCTCTTTCAATAAAATCTGCCCACAAGGAGAACTTCAAATCTTCTATATACATACGATTCCTATAACTACTAAATTAATTTGTCTCTATTATAGCCCAATAAAAATAAAATAAAAATATGAATCATACTTAAAGCACAACATACTTCAAACGAGAGATAACTTAACTCAAATGTCATATTTGTATCTATATACAGATCATACAAAGAATCATTAAAATATTTAAATATAGAGTACAAAATTGTCACATAAACTACCGTAATAAGTAACATTTCATTTGATAAAAAGAGTTTTTTCTGATTTAATATATAGAGTATTACAAAGAGGACAACAAAATAAGACAGATAGTAAGCAGACGCAAATAGCTCTAGTAAAACTAAATGTATAAAGGGTAGTAAAACTAAATTAAGTAAGTACTTTGTCAATCTCAACACTAAAGTAACTACCCTTATTTGAGCTTATAACATCTATGTTACCATTAAACTGTTTTTGAACAAGCATCTGACTCATATAGAGACCTAGTCCTGTTCCATTTTTACCTTTTGTACTGTAGTATGGTTCAAAAATTCTAGCAACATCCTCTTCTTTAATACCACCTGCATTATCTTTGATGATGATTACTACACTCTCTTTTTTCTCTTCAATAGATATTACAATATGTGGGTTTTGAACATTAGTTATAACTAAAGCATCTATAGCATTATTAACAATATTTAAGATAATTTGAATGAGCTCATTTAGGTAAGTTTTAAGGTGTATCTCTTTCTCATTTTCATTTTCAATTTCAATATATATTTTCGTATTTTTTAATCTTGGAAGTACAAAATTTACTGCTTTTTGTATGAGTTCATGTACTTCAATATCTGAGAGCTCCTTTATAGGACGGAAATATGTTTGAAAATCATCAATCGTACTTGAGAGGTAGACCACAGTGTCACTAATATCTTCGAGTGCTTTATCAAGTGCTGCATCATCTATTTTATCACCTAAAAGTTTTTTAACTTGTAAGTTTGAAACACTTAGTGTAACAGTTGAGAGAGGTTGTCGCCACTGGTGGGCTATCATCTCAATCATTTCACCCATAACTGCTTGTTTTGACTGAGTTGAGAGAAGTTGGTCTTTTTGAGTCAGTTCTTCTATCTGCTTTTTTAACAACAGTTGCTGCGAAACAACCAGACCTCTTGCCTCATCCATTTTAAGTTTGTAAAACTGCACTATGACACTCATAATTACAAGAACAACCGCAATATATGAAACCTGAAAGAGTGAGTATGATACTTCCACAAATGGCTGAAGTGGTGCCATTAGTAAAAAGAAAATTGTTGTTATAACCCAATAGATAGCATCCATTTTATTTTGAAGATATAGTAATATAATAGGATATGTGTATATCCAAACATGTTTTAAGGCAGATGGTTCACTTGAATAGATAAGAAAGAGAAACAAAAATGTGAATTGAACCGTAATGATTAAAGAGACATAGTTAAAAGAATTCCTGTAGTATCTCAAAATAAAAAGCAAAATGACATTGATACTTAAGAGAAAAAGCTCAAGGGAAATTAAATTTGGTATTTCTCGTATTATATTTACTGTTATACCATAAATTAGTCCGAGTGAAGACAAGATAATAGCAACATTCATCATCTGAAACTTGCTTCGTAATTCTAGCTCTGTTTCATCAAAATTCCAACCACTCGTAAAAAACTTATCTAATCTGGCACCCATCTTATTCTAATTCCTATTTTATGGCAAATATATTTTATCTTGCAGTTCATTATACTCTAGTTTTGCTTCACTGTCTAAAGTAATACCACCGCCACTTTTATAACTGTATCTATTGTTACTTTTCTCTATAAATCGTATCATAACACCACTATCCAGCGTTTTTCCATCATAAAAACCAAAGACACCGCTAAAAAAACCTCTATCATACCCCTCAACATCTTGAATAATTTCTAAAGTACTTTTTTTTGGAGCACCACTTATACTTCCAGCAGGCAAAATTGATTGTAGGATGTTTCCAATATTTTCATGCCAGTCATCACCGATATATCCACTTATATGTGAGCTTACCTGAAGAAGCTTTTTATCACCCGCTTCTATCTCTGTTATATATCTAAATTCTTCAACTTTTACATTACATGAGACTATTGAGAGGTCATTTCTGAGCAAATCAACAACCATTATATGTTCAGCCATCTCTTTTGCATCATTTAAAATCTGCTCTTTTGCATTAGGCAGAGAAGCGTCAATAGTGCCTTTCATCGGGTAGGTATGAATCTTATCTGCGTTTATCTGCACAAACTTTTCAGGAGAGAAACATACAAATTTATCTTTAAAACGCAGTTTATAGTGTGCGTTTGCAAGGGTATATATCTCTTTTAAACTTAACTCTGACTCTATTGGCGTCTCTTGAGTAAGGTTTAAAATATAGGTTTCGCCTGATTTTATTTTTTCTATAACTTTATTAAATTTCTCTTGGTAGTTTTGAAATTTTATAGGATTGGTTTTAAGATAGTGGCTATGTTTATTGTATTTATAGTTTTCATCTATACAAAATTCGATATCTTCATTTTCAAGATCTTCAAGCAAAATCACTTCAAGCTTTTGAGCTTTAAAATCTGATATAAATAAAAAAGGTTTTCTCTGACGTCCGAGAGTATTTAAATCAGAGAAATTCATTAAAGATTAGCTCGAAGCTATCAACTTTTTAAGTATAGCCATTCTAATATTTACGCCATTTGTTACTTGCTCAAGAACTTTACATCTACTGTCAGCTAAAAGTGCATCACATATATCTATATTTCTGTGTACTGGTCCAGGGTGTAGCAAGATTATATCTCTGTTTCCAACTAACTCTGTCGTAATACAAAAATCACTCGCATAATCTTTAAGTGAGGC
>JAGGWO010000236.1 GCA_021157485.1 Sulfurimonas sp.
ATATTAATGTTAAAAAAGAATTATTCAATTATTGCTTAATACAATCTTGATGCTGTCGTGGCTCAGGGGTAGAGCACTTGCTTGGTAAGTAAGAGGCCGTGGGTTCAAATCCCACCGTCAGCACCATAAAATAAGTTTTAACTAAAATTTAAGCAATAATTGAATGATTTTTGGGTATAATCCCGTTTCAATTCACAAACTAAGTAGGAGACACTATGGCAAAAGAAAAATTTGAACGTGGTACGAAACCCCACGTAAACATTGGTACAATCGGACACGTTGACCACGGTAAAACAACATTAACAGCTGCAATTACAGCAGTATTAGCAGTAACAAATGGCGCAGAGCTTATGGATTATGATCAAATCGATAACGCACCAGAAGAGAGAGAGCGTGGTATTACTATCGCTACTTCTCACGTTGAGTATGATACTGATAAACGTCACTATGCACACGTTGACTGTCCAGGTCACGCGGATTATGTTAAGAACATGATTACAGGTGCTGCTCAGATGGATGGTGCTATTCTAGTTGTTTCAGCAGCTGATGGTCCTATGCCTCAAACTCGTGAGCATATCCTTCTTTCTAAGCAAGTTGGTGTTCCATATATCGTTGTTTTCATGAACAAAGAAGATATGGTTGATGATGAAGAGTTAATGGAACTAGTAGAGATGGAAATCCGTGAACTACTTGACATGTACGACTTCCCAGGTGATGATACTCCAATTACAGCTGGATCAGCTCTTAAAGCTCTTGAAGAAGCTAAAACTGGTACACTTGGTGAGTGGTCAGATAAAATTATTGCACTTATGGATACTGTAGATTCATTTATTCCTGATCCAGTACGTGATACTGAAAAAGATTTCTTAATGCCTATTGAAGATGTTTTTTCTATCTCTGGTCGTGGTACAGTTGTAACTGGAAAAATCGATCGTGGTACTATTAACGTTGGTGAAGAAGTAGAAATCGTAGGTATCACAGATACTCAGAAAACTACTGTTACTGGTGTTGAAATGTTCCGTAAAGAAATGGAGCAAGGTATTGCTGGTGATAACTGTGGAATTCTTGTTCGTGGTATTGCTAAAGAAGATGTTCAACGTGGTCAAGTACTTTGTAAGCCAGGTACAATTAACCCACACACAACATTTACTGCAGAAATTTATGTTCTAAGTAAAGATGAGGGTGGTCGTCATACTCCATTCTTCTCAAACTACCGTCCTCAGTTCTACGTACGTACTACTGATGTTACAGGTGCAATCACTTTACCAGAAGGTACTGAGATGGTTATGCCAGGTGATAATGTAAGTATTACTGCTGAATTAATTCATCCAATTGCAATGGAAGAAGGTACTAACTTCGCTATCCGTGAGGGTGGTAGAACTGTTGGTGCTGGTGTTGTTGCATCAATTATCAAATAATTCGCATCCGCGAATTATTGATAACCATTAAAGGCTAATAGAATGAGAGAAGCGATTCACTTAGGTTGTGAGAAATGTACTAGACGTAATTATCACACAACAAAAAATAAAAAGACTCACACTGAAAAGTTTTCTGTAAAGAAATACTGTAAATGGTGTAAAGAGCACACAAACCATAAAGAGATGAAACTGTAGTAATACAGTCTCATTCCTTTAGATTATTTTAGGCGCATAGCTCCAATGGTAGAGCACCGGATTCCAAATCCGGGTGTTGCGGGTTCGAGTCCCCCTGTGCCTGCCACTAACATTTATTATTAGTAATGCTTTCGAGCTTTATTTATAATCAATGCAATTTTAGGAAATGATAATGAATTTAGGTCTACATATAAGAAACGCAAAAGCGGAACTAACAAAAGTAATCTTTCCCACAAAAGGACAGGTTAAACAAGCTTATATCGCTGTAATTATAGTTGTTTCAGTAGTAGCTGCGTTTTTAGCACTTGTTGATTTAATGATGTCATCTATTATGACAGCAATCTTAGGTTAAGGGGTTAAATTATGGCACATCAATGGTACTCTATTCAGACTTACGGTAATGATAGATTAGTTAGAGATGCAATCTTTAACATGATAGAAGAGATGGGTCTTCAGGAGTCTATAACAGAAGTTATTGTTCCAACTGAAGATGTTATCGAAGTTAAAGATGGAAAGAAAAAAATAACTGAGAGATCACTTTACTCAGGTTATGTTTTTGCAAAAATTGATTTAAATACTGAGATTCAACATCTTGTACAGTCAATTCCAAAAGTATCTGGATTTATTGGGGAGTCTAATATACCAACACCTCTAAGCGAACATGATATTAATGTTATCTTGGATCGTGTAAATAATAGAGCAGCACCTAAACCAAAAGTATTTTTTGATAATGGTGAAATGGTTCGTATTATAGATGGTCCATTTGCAAACTTTACAGCAACTGTAGATGAGTATGACTTAGAACATGGTACTTTAAAGCTGAACGTTTCGATTTTTGGACGTGCTACTCCGGTAGACATCTCTTATACACAAGTCGAAAAAATAATTTAGGCTAGTTAATACTACGTTAACGTTAGGCTTTAAAAATAAAGCTTAATCTTAACGTAGTTAAAGCGACCAGTCGCGTGGGCTCTCCGCTGAGGAGAACTAAGCGTTAGCGTAGTAAGCCGGACTTGTTCGGATTACGTACTATTAAGTAAAAACACAAGGAAATATAATGGCAAAGAAAATAGATGGTTACATCAAGTTACAAATCGATGCTGGTAAAGCAAACCCTGCTCCACCAGTTGGACCGGCACTAGGGCAACGTGGTGTTAATATTATGGAATTCACAAAAGCTTTTAATGAAAAAACAAAAGAGTTAATGGGTTTCAAAGTACCAACAGTTATTACTGTTTATACAGATAGAAGTTTTACTTTTATTACTAAGCAACCAACAGCAGCTGCACTTTTATTAAAAGCGGCTAACCTTAAAAAAGGTACTGATAATCCAATTCAAAATAAAGTTGGAAAACTGACTCGTGCACAATTGATGGAAGTTGTTGAGCGTAAAATAGTTGATTTAAATACTGATGACAAAGAGATGGCAGCTAATACAATCGCTGGAACTGCTCGTTCAATGGGTATCGACATAGTAGATTAAGTCTACACAAAATAAATCATCGACCACAGTGATTTAAAACTATGTGGCAGAATTTAAATGGAGAATTTGAAAATGAGTAAAAGATATAAACAATTATTAGAAAAAATCGATAATACGAAATCTTACGGTGTTGTAGATGCTGCAGCAGCTGTAAAAGATTTAACAAGTGCAAAATTTGACGAGACTGTTGAAATTGCAATGAACCTAAATGTTGATCCTCGTCACGCTGACCAAATGGTTCGTGGTGCAATTGTACTTCCACATGGTACAGGTAAAACTGTTCGTGTTGCTGTTTTTGCTAAAGGTGTTAAAGCTGATGAAGCAAAAGCTGCTGGTGCTGATATCGTTGGAACTGATGATTTAGTTGCTGATATTAAAGAAGGAATCTTCAACTTTGATGTAGTTGTTGCTGCTCCTGATTGTATGGGACTTGTTGGTCAAATTGGTCGTATTTTAGGACCAAAAGGTTTAATGCCTAACCCTAAAACTGGTACAGTAACTCCAGATGTAGCTACTGCAGTTAAAAATGTTAAGGGTGGTCAAGTAAATTTCCGTGTTGACAAAAAAGGTAATATCCACGCTGGTATTGGTAAAGCAAGTTTTGGTGCTGATCAAATCGCTGAAAACTTAAATAGTTTCCTTGTGGCTATTAATAAGCAAAAGCCAGCTTCTGCAAAAGGTCGTTATATTAAAAACGCAGCTCTCAGTTTAACTATGAGCCCTGCTGTTAAACTTGACCTTGTTGAATTAGCAGATATTAAATAGAACAAAGCGCCTTTGGCGTTTGTTCATCTATTTATTGAAATTTTTAGTTTAAGATTTATGATCTTAAACTAAAGATTTTCATTTTGGAAATCTGAAATTACTTGGACTAAAGATAGTTGGGGGTATGTGCTGTGTTGGTACTTAGCTTAATCGAGCCTTTCTCGCCCCTCTTGAAGTTATGTCTAGGAAAGGAGATTATATGTTAAAGTCTAAAAAAGCTGAAGTAATTGCTGACTTAACAAGTGCATTTGCTGGTACTACTGCTGTAGTAATCTGTGACTATAAAGGTCTTACAGTAAGTAAACTTGAAGAGTTACGTAAAGATGCTCGCGCTAAAGACACAAGTGTTCAGGTTGTAAAAAATACTTTAGCAACTATTGCATTAAATAATGCAGGTATGTCTGGTATAGAGATTAAAGATACAAATATTTTTATTTGGTCTGATGATGTTATCAGTGCTGCTAAAATTTCTGCTGATTTCGCTAAAGCAAATGAGCAATTTGTTATTAAAGCTGGATATCTTGATAAAGAACCTGCTGACATAGCTAAAATTGAAGCATTCGCTAAACTTCCTGGTCGTGAAGAACTTCTTGGTATGCTTGCTGCTACTTGGATGGCTCCAATCACAAATATGGCTGTTGGAATCGATGCTCTTAGAAAGAAATTAGAAGAAGAAGCTTAGGCTTCACTTCTTAACTAGTGATTTAATTCACTAAAAATATAAATAAAGGATTACACATGGCTGTAACTAAAGAAGACGTATTAGAATTTATCTCAGGACTTTCAGTATTAGAACTTTCTGAATTAGTAAAAGAATTTGAAGAAAAATTTCAAGTATCTGCTCAACCTGTAGCAGTTGCTGGTGGTGCTGTTGCTGGTGAAGCTGCTGCTGAGAAAACTGAATTTGATGTAGTATTAACTGATGTTGGTGCTAAGAAAATTGCTGTTATTAAAGCTGTTCGTGCTCTTACTGGTCTTGGACTAAAAGAAGCTAAAGAAGCTTGTGAAGGTCTTCCATCTACAATCAAAGAGGGCGTAGATAAAGATGCTGCTGAAGAAGCAAAAACTGCTTTAGAAGAAGCTGGTGCTGTAGTAGAAGTTAAGTAATTTCTGACTTACACACTTTTTAATTTGAGAGCATTGCGCTCTCATCTTTGGGCGCTTTTACAACGGGATTTTTGTCCTTTTGTAAAAGTGCCCTTATGTCGTTTATAAGCACTATAAAATCGAGCCCATTTTAAGAGCTCGTAAAATCTATCTAGAGACGTCTAGATATGATACGCTTAATTAAATTTAAGCCCCTAATTAACAACTCATCGAGGTTAGCCTATGTTAAACACTTTATATTCCGGAAACCGTCTTCGTGTAGACTTCTCTAAAACTCCTCAAGCAATTGAAGTACCGAATTTACTACAACTTCAACAAAGTTCATATGATAAATTCTTAATGCTACATGCAAAAGATAGAGCAGAAAGCGGTATTGAACAAGTATTCCAATCAGTATTTCCTATTCATGACACTCAAAACAGACTTACTGTTGAGTATATTGGTAGTGAAGTTGCTAACCCTAAATATACGGTTAGAGAGTGTATGGAGAGAGGTCTTACATACGCAGTTTCACTTAGAATGAAAACTCGTCTAGTACTTTGGGACAGAGATGAAAACACTAAAGAAAAGCTTGGTGTTAAAGATATAAAAGAGCAAAATATATTTGTTCGTGATATTCCATTAATGACTGATAGAACATCTTTCATCATTAATGGTGTTGAAAGAGTTGTTGTAAACCAACTTCACAGATCACCTGGTGTAATATTTAAAGAAGAAGAGTCAACTACTGCTGGAAACAAACTGATCTATACTGGTCAAATTATTCCAGATCGTGGTTCGTGGTTATACTTTGAGTATGATCCAAAAGATATTCTTTATATGAGAATCAATAAGCGTCGTAAAGTTCCTGTAACTATTATGTTTCGTGCACTTGGTTACTCTAAACAAGATATTTTAAAACTGTTTTACCCAATTCAGACAGTTTCAATTACTGATAATAAGTTCTCAATGCCGTTTAATCCGAGTGATTATGCAGCTAGACTCAGTTATGATTTAGTTGATATGGATGGTAAACTGTTAGTTGGCGCTGCTAAAAGATTATCTGCTAAAAAAGCACAAAAAATTATTGATGATGGCGTTAAAGAGGTTGAATATCCTTTAGAGGTTCTTTTAGAACGTCATTTAGCTGAGCCAATTATTGACCCTGAAACAGGTGAAATTCTTTTTGATACTATGACTCACATTGATGAGACTAAACTGAAGAAAATGGCAGAAATCGGTGTAACTGAATTCAAAATTGCCAATGATTTAGCTGATGGTGTTGATAAATCAATTATCAATGCGTTTAATGCTGATGCTGATTCACTGAAACTACTTAAGCAGACTGAAGAGATTGAAGATGAAAATGACTTATCTGCAATTCGTATCTACAAAGTAATGAGACCAGGTGAACCAGTAACTAAAGAAGCTGCAAAAATATTTGTAAACCAACTTTTCTTTGATCCAGAGAGATATGACTTAACAAGAGTTGGTCGTATGAAAATGAATCATAAGCTTGGTATGGATATACCTGAATACATTACTGTTTTAACTCATCAAGATATTATTGAGTCAGTAAAATATGTAATTAAAGTTAAAAATGGTCAGGGTCATATCGATGATAGAGATCACCTTGGTAATCGTCGTATTCGTTCAATTGGTGAACTTTTAGGTAATGAATTACATAATGGTCTTATCAAAATGCAAAAAGCGATTCGTGATAAATTATCTACGATGAGTGGGCCAATGGCAGAATTAATGCCTCATGATTTAATCAACTCAAAAATGATTACTTCAACTATTATGGAATTTTTCTCTGGTGGACAACTTTCTCAGTTTATGGATCAAACGAATCCTCTATCTGAAGTTACTCACAAGCGTCGTCTGAGCGCCCTTGGTGAGGGTGGTCTTGTTAAAGAGAGAGCCGGTTTTGAAG